>NZ_JBFTKK010000010.1:0-179847 GCF_056395905.1 Arthrobacter sp. 05T444 | reverse complement strand
CCGCATCGAGGCCGGCACCGTGTGGATCAACAAGCACGGCGCCGTTGACCCCCGCGTCCCCTTCGGCGGCGCCAAACAATCCGGGTACGGCCTGGAATTCGGCGTCGAAGGCCTCAAAGCCCTCGGCATCCCCCAAGTCATCAACGGCTGAGTTGGCACTTCCCCACTGATCCGGGCTGTCTAGAGCGGCCGGCCGTACGGGTGGTCCACCCACGGTCCGGCACCCTCTTCCGGGCACGCAAGGTCGGCGCCCTTGCGCGTGCTCCAGAAGTCCGCGGGGCAGCGGGCTCCCTGCCCGGACGGCAATCGGCATTTGAGAACTCTTGCCTTCATCATCACTTGTCCATTGGGTTCAGCCGCCAAGGCGGAGGGTGATCAGCAGGCTGATCAGAGCGACCACGCCGGCCATGAGTATCGCTGCTCCGGGATTGCCGAAGTTCAGGGTCCATCCCAGACCGAACCTGCGCGGAACAAGCAGTGTGTGTGGTCTTCCCGGTTGATGTAGATCAGGCCACCGCGCCAATACTTGTCGTCGTCCCGGTGCGTCAGGCCGGAGTCGCGCCCGCCCTGGTCCCGCTCCCTGGTCCAGACCCTGACATCCTCCGGCGGGCAAGCCACGGCCATGCCCGTCGACGTCACCGATGAGGACTCGGTGAAGAACCTGCTGGCAGGGATCAGTGAGCGGTTCGGACGCCTCGACGCTGCGGTGAACAACGCCGCAGGCGGCGGCCGCACTCCGGCGCCCCTGAGCGACTGGGCCAGCGAGGACTTCGACAGCGCAATCGCCGTGAACCTCCGCGGAGTCTTTCTGTGCATGAAGTACGAAATCGAACTCATGCTCGCGACAGGAACCGGTGCGGCGATCGTGAACATGTCCTCCACCGCAGGCGAACAGGGCGTCGCCGGCCTAAGCGGCTACACGGCCAGCAAGTTCGGCGTCGCTGGCCTCACCCGCGTCGCCGCGCTCGACTACGCCGCCCACGGAATCAGGATCAACGCGATCGCTCCCGGACCAGTACTCACCGACCGGCTCGCCGAGGCGGGCCAGGCCGCCCAGGAGCGCGTGGCCGCAACTGTTCCGCTTGGCCGGATCGGCACCCCGGGCGATGTTGCCGCCGCAGCACTCTGGCTATGCTCGGACCAATCCTCGTTCGTCACAGGCACCGTTCTCACCGTCGACGGCGGCAGGCTCGCAGGAACGCCTGCCTTCAACACCGGGAACTGACGGCGCCGAGGAGACGCCACCGAGGCCGACGTCGAAGATGATCTCCGCGGCGAGACGGGGGTCCGCGCAGCCAAAGATGATGAGGCCGGCCCCCCCGATTTGGTGTCCTAAGGCAACTTCTGTGCATTCGTTCCGATCTTTTCCCAACTTCCGGTGACCAGAATGGCGTACGTCCCGGGCAATGCCCCGTCAGGCCGAACCGTGGGACGGGCAGCCGGACCAGGCACACGCCCCAAACAGCGCCGGGCCCGGTTACCATCAAGCACGCCTACCAGCCTGAACCATCTGTTCAGCCGACATTGGAGCGCAGCATGATCAAACAGCTCAGCAGGTTTGGGGTTGTCGGAGTCACGGCGGTATCCCTGATTTGGGCGCTGGCGGTGGGAGCCGCTCCGGCCCAGGCGGCAACATGCCAGCCCGGAACCCCTGCCCCCGCAGACACCTATCCGGGGACGGCGGTGATGGCTAATAATCTCGAGTCCGGGACGCTGGCCGGGTTCACGCCAACGACCGGAGGCACGGGAACCGCCACCGTCTCCTCGGCCCAGTCCCATTCGGGAACCTGCGCCGCGTTCCTGCACGCCACCACTGATGCGGGCTCCGTGGCCAAGCTGTCCGTGCCCCTGCCGGCGGCCACAGCCACGGCCTATGCCGACGGCTGGTTTAACATCACCCAGGCCGGGGTGGCAGGCAACGACGTCCCGTACTTCCGTTTTTTCTCCGGCAGCTTACGGGTCGCCGATATTTACCGGTACAACTCCAACGGGCAGCTCTGGCTCCGCGTGACTTCGCCTACCGGATCCTTCGTCTATACCCGGCTGATCCCCTCAAGCATCACGCTCAGCGCCTGGCACCACGTTGCTATGCGGGTGACCGCGAATGGTCTCGGAACCGAAGTGCAGGTGTGGTTCGACGAGACATCCGTGTACTCCAGCAACCAGGTAGCCAGCGCGGCCACCACGCTCAACGCGGTCCAGGTCGGTGCGGAACATTTCCAGCAAATGGGCGACAGCTACATTGACGATGTCATCATCAACGCCTCGGATCAGACCAACCCCACTCCGCCTGCTCCCCCTCCGCCCAGCACCAGTTCATCGATCCGGAGCGCCGCGGACGTCGTGGCGGCCGGCCCTGACGGCGCGCTGTGGGACTACCCGGCAACCGGCCAGGGCGGGTTCCATCCCCGGCAAAAGATCGGCATCGGCTGGTCCGGGCTGGCCAAAGGGTTCGTGGCGGACTGGAACAGCGACGGCGTCTTCGATGTCATCGCGCAGTGGAAGGACGGCCGGCTAAGCTTCTACCCCGGAAAACCCGGCGGCGGATTCGCCGCGGCGCAGGCGATCGGCACCGGCTGGGGCAGCTACCACATCACCGTCGGCCACTGGCGCAAAACCGACCAATATCCGGGAATCCTTGCCTACGACGCCGCCGGGACCCTCTGGTACTACGGCAACAACGCCGGATCGTCGCTGTCACCCCGCATCAAGACCGGGGTCGGCTGGGGAGGCCTGTACCTCACCATGACCGACTTCGACCAGGACGGGGCGCAGGACCTGCTGGCCAAACGCAGCGACGGCAGGCTCGTGCTGTACCGCTCCACCGGAACCGGCGGCTTCGTCTCCGAAGCCAGGCGCACGGCGGGCGCCGGGTGGAACAGCATCAACAGCATCACCAGCGTGGCCGGATTCACCACGGGAAGCTCAGGGCTCATGACCCGGCTCAGCGACGGCCGTCTCGCCCATTACCCCTTCAGCAAGGGCATCTGGGGCGCGCGGACCATCGTCGGCACAGGCTGGAGCAGCTACAACATCTTCCGCTAGGACCACCGCCAGTTCCGGCAGAGCTCCCTCCTGCCGGGACGGGTCTTCGTATCGCCGGAA
Source organism: Arthrobacter sp. 05T444 (assembly GCF_056395905.1). Taxonomy (NCBI): domain Bacteria; kingdom Bacillati; phylum Actinomycetota; class Actinomycetes; order Micrococcales; family Micrococcaceae; genus Arthrobacter; species Arthrobacter sp. 05T444. Next base: position 176,742 of record NZ_JBFTKK010000010.1, on the reverse strand, counting down.
GATTTCGACGCCCAGCTCGGTCGGTGGCTTCGCAAGGCCTACTGGCCGTCCGTCGTTCCGCACTTCAGGCCGGTCACCACAGCGGCACGGCGGCGTCCGGCGGCCCGGCTTTCGGGGAGTCGAGCTCGCCGTGGCGCAGCTCGGCTCCCTGGCCAGTGCATTGGGATCAGGAGGCGGCGAGCCGCGCCTCGGGAATCGTCGGCTCGAATAGTTCGATCGGATTGCCCGACGGGTCTTCGATCAGTACTTGATTTCCGCCCACACCCGTCACGATGTCACTTCGGAACTGCACGCCGGCGTCGCGAAGGGTCCGCACGACTGCCGCGAGGTCTGCCACCTCCAGCGTGAATCGATTCCAGCCGCCCGGGGCGGGAACGGTCCCGTCGGGCATGCTCTGGCCTCCTCCGCCTTGGCCGCTCGGAGCGCTGAGCAGCAGCCTCAGATCACCGCGGTCGAGCATGGCAAAGGGCGGCGCGGGATGCATGACGAGCGTGAATCCCAGATGTTCGCGGTAGAAGTTGACTGCGGCATCGACGTCATCGACGATGTAGCGCACGCTTACGGTGGCGATGGGGAGACCTCCTTGCTCTGAACTCAGAGATACGCGCCACGTCGCGGCGTGTCAACACGCGGAGTGTCTGATATGCCCGCGGGGTCACACTGGATCGATGCCAACCCAGCAGGGTAGGGCAAGATCGGTGATGAGGCGTAGCAGCCAAACGGGCACCGATGGCATGCCCGCTTCGCCCAGTCGATGTTTGCATTGCGCCGCTCTAGCGTGGCGCGCCCGAGGCCCGCCTGTCCCCCATCGGCGGGCCTCCGGTGGCGGGACGAGTGCGGCACCAATCTCGGGTAACTCTTGGATTTGTCCTGCACCTATCCTTTCCAACGGATTCCTACTGTTGAAACATGAAGACAAAAGCAGCCCTCGCACTGACCCTCACCGGCATCCTCCTCTCCGGATCCGATGACAGCGGCGGCCATGGCGGCCACGGCAGCGACGACTGAACTTCCGGCCACCTCCTGACCGCCGCACCATCCCCGCCACCACAGCGCGGCCCTCCTGTACATCACGTACAGGAGGGTCGCGCTCATTTCGATCCGTGCATGAGGCGATCCAGATAGTCCGGCCGGCCAAAGCAAGTACTCACGAGGTGTTACCAGTGGTTGGGGAGAAGTAATTGAGGTACTTGGTACTCATGTGAGAGCTGGGAATCGGGTTTAGCGTTGTCCTACGGTGCCAACCCGGTACGGAAACCATTTTCCGCAGGCCAAACCGGACCCGCACCAGTGAATCAGCGTTGATCGCACTGTGAAGGAGTGATCCTTATGGGGGAAATCCCTGCCCGCAGGTCGGCTACCAACACTCGACCCTGGCGGCTGTCCGCTTTCGTCAACGAAACCATAGCCCGAGCACGCACGGCGGCTGTTCCGTTCAAGGTCGGTGAGGTGGTCGTCGTCGACGATCCCTTCAACGGCCGCAGGGAAGGCCAAGTGGCCGTCAAGAACGGCACTTTGGTGGGCCTGCAAACCGCAGACCGCATCTTCTTCTACGACCATCGGCAGCTGAGACGGCCAGATTAGCTGCCCCTCCACAGTCCTGCCAATCCGCTCAACCATCCCCAACCATCGGCCCGAACCCCGGGAGCCTGATTGAAATGTCCATTGCAAACCTGCACTACCTGACAATTGCCGAAGTGGCCGCGGCCATGCGCGTGTCCAAGATGACCGTCTATCGGCTGGTCCGGGCCCACGCATTGGCCTCGGTGCGCTTCGGCAACTCGTACCGCATTCCCGAAAACGCCGTCGAAGAGTACATAAGGAAGGCCGGTGATTCCGCGGATTCCTGAGACCGATTCGCGGACATTCCGGTCCTGTCTATGGGTCATACTGGGCACAGGGCGGAATTCCACCCCATTCGGCCTAAAAATCATCACTTGGGCCATGGAAGACCTGGACGGCGGCTCTCCTTGGTGATGCTGCGCCGATCAAGCTGGGGAAATAGGGAAAGCCCCTCGGGAGGGGCTTTCATCGGGATTGGACAGTGTTGCTTGGATTGGCCAGCGGTGATGCGCTACTCCTCCCCGGGCTTTCTGTCGCCCATGCCGGTTTCAGTAGAAAAGACTGTAATACGCTCTCCGGATTTCGTCCAACCCCTCTCCGGGCCGCCGTCCGTGCGCGAAGTGCGGGCACTTCAGATTCTGGCCATGGACGGGACGCGAATGCTCATTGACTTCATCCTCCTATTAATCGATATCGCGCTTACGGTCCTGGAGCACCTGTTCCATCACGGATTGCCCGCACGCAAGGGTAAGGTCCGTAAGAGTCTGGAACGCCGGAAGGCTCAACGCTCCGAAAACCCGGAGCGCTGATTCTGCGCAGAGATTCTGTGCGACCTGCGGTTGGCCGGTTGATCGTCTATGTGGACACCCCGGCTGCACTCAAATTCGTCGTCGAGGAAAGCGAGCCCACCGCCTGCAGACGGACGTGCTGATTGCCTACGACGTCGGCCTGGTCACCGCAGCCACCGACGCCGGACTTGCCATTTTCCCCGGGCATACCGCGGCAGCACCCTCCCCCCGAAGCCCCGAGGCTCAGCGCTGGCTGCCATCGACGCGGAGACCGCACGGCTGACTGACCAGTCCCGCACCCAGCGGCAGCCGTTCGAAACCTACGCTGCCGCCGCGAAGAACCTGGGACTGCGGCCGCCGGAAGACCGGGTGCTGTTCGACGCGAACCGGGCCCGGCTTGAGGAGGTCGAATCGCAGCTCGGCGCCCACTCCGATGAGCTTCAGGAGAGCCGCACCGCGCTGACCATCACCCGCACCGAACAGACGGCACGGCTGACCGAGATCGGAAACGAACTGCGCAGCCTGCAGTCCCGTCCCAACCTGCTGCCGCTCCCCCAGCTGGAGCTCCGCCGTCGGCTGTGTGACGGCACCGGGATCGCGGAGACTGCGCTGCCGTACGCCGGCGAACTGCTGCGGGTCCGTGATGGTGAAGGCGCATGGGAGGGCGCGGCCGAACGCACCCTGCACGGCTTCGCATTGTCCCTGCTGGTGCCGGCCGAACACTATGCAGCCGTGAGCAGCTGGGTGGATGCCAACAACCTGCGCAGACGGCTGGTCTACCTGAGAATCGGGGAATCGCCGGCACCCAGGGCGGCCGAGCCGGGCACCCTTGCTGCCAAGATCGCCATCAAGCCAAGCACGCCGTTCCGAAACTTCCTGCTGGATGAACTTGCCACCAGGTTCGACCATGTCTGCTGCGATACCGTCGAGGATTTCCGCCGGTATCCCAAGGCGCTGACCGTCAACGGCCAGCTCAAGGGCGGCCGCGGCAGGCACGAAAAGGACGACCGGCGGGAGCTCGAGAAGGCCGAGGCTGAGATCGCGTTTGTTGGCAAAGCCCGAGAGGCAAAGCGGTTCCAGGAGCTGGCGGAGTGTCTTGCTGGGCTGGATCCGCAACTGGCCGTTTGGGCGGCGCGGCGCCCGCTGAAATTGCTTGAGCTAGACGATGACGTTCTGTCCGCCGCCCGGGCGGCGCTGTGGCTTCGGGACAATCCCACCCCGGGAATCTACGTCCGGCAACTGGGACTGCCCGGTGTCCACACGAAGTTCATTGAGCGGCACCGGCAGGTTATTGATCAGCTGCTCGCAGGCGTTGCGCCTGGCTCAGATATGGATGAGGTGGAGGCCGACACGGAACCGCCCATGGAGACGCCTGCGCCGGATGTTGCCCTGGACGATGGCGCCGGCCGTACTCCGGCGGCACGCTTCGCCCGCCGGCACGGGTTCCTGCATCCGCCGGAGCTCGTCCGGTTCCGTGTTCTGGATCCCGCGATTCTTGTTCTGGGCGATGCCCGGGACATCACCGTGACCGCCGAGGCATTCAGCGCGCTGCAGCTCCCGGTGCACACCGTGATCGCGACCGAGAACCTGGTCAACTTCCTCGCACTGCCCGAACGGCCCGGCACACTGGCACTCTACGGAGCCGGGTACGGCTTTTCTTCGCTACGTGATGCCGCATGGCTCCGCGAGTGTGAGGTCCTGTACTGGGGCGATCTGGACACCCATGGCTTCCGGATCCTGGACCAGCTGCGCGCAGTGCATCCCCACGTGGCCAGCGTGCTGATGGACGAGGAGACGTTGCTGGCACACCACGATGCGTGGGGAAGAGAGCCGTCGCCGTCGAGGGCTGCACTAACAAGGCTGACAGCGGAGGAAGCCGCACTCTATGAAGCGCTTGGCAACGACACCTACGGATCCGCCGTCCGCCTCGAGCAGGAGCTGATCCGCTGGGACTGGGCCCTCAAACAACTCGGAGGATGAGCTCGTCGAACCCCCAGCCGGCCGCCTTCAGCAGACTTAACCGACCGGTTGGCTCCCGTCATACCCCAGCGCACGGCTGGCTTCCAGGCCTGCACGGGCCACCACCGGCCCTAGCCGTTCCACGTCGGCAGGCCCGATCCGCTGGGTCGGGAATCCCAGACCCATGGCACAGGCGAGCCGGCCGGCGTGGTCGAATACGGGTGCGCTGATTGAACCCACATCTTCATGCCGTTCCCCGAAAGCCGCATAGAACCCCTGTTCCTTGGCCACCTCCGCTTGCTCCCGGAGCATCTCGACGGATGCCGGGGTGTCGGGGGTGAAGCGGTCAAGGCCGTGGTCCTCCAGGGCGCCCCATGCCTCCGGATCAAAGGCCAGGAAAATCTTGCCCGGCGCCCCGGCGTGTAGCGGCATAACCATGCCCACCAGGAAGGGCCGCATCACCACGTGACGTGTCTCGGCCACGGCGACGATGGTCCGGAACGCCCCGTCCCGGACGTACAAGCATGCCGTTTCGCCGGTCTCATCGCGCAACTGCTGCAAAACCGGCTTCACGAGCCTGACCACGTCCAGCCCGAACGTCCCGGGGGTAGCCCATCGGACCAGCCCGATGCCGATCCTGTACCGGTCCCCGTCGCGGTCCAGGAAGCCCTCCCGCAGCATGTTCTGCACCAGCCGCTGGCACGTGCTGGACGGCAGGCCGGTCTTCCGGATGATCTGCTGCAGTGTCGGCTCCGGAGCCTCGACCGAGAAACAATCCAGGATCTCCGCCACCTTGTGTAGGACCAGCAGGGGTGGGCCCCCGGCTCCCGATTCCGTTGCCACCGTTGACGTCCCTTCACTTCACTGATTGACCTCGAGCAGCCTTCAGCTTAGTCAGCTGGAAGCTGGCCACGGGATCGTGACCTATTTGACATTCTATTCGCGAGACCCACATCATGGAAACCTAACCCACCAAGTGGGTTTCACTCGACCAGGCCCCAGCACAAAGACGTGGAGAAATCATGAGCACACCCCAAAGCACCTGCGAAACCGCGCCGGAACCCAAGCGCCCCGGCTCCTCCAGGGTGGGACTGATCGTTCCCAGCTCCAACACCACTATGGAGACGGAATTGCCGGAGCTGTTCCGCCGGCAGGCCCAGGCAACCGGCCACAACTACACCTTCCACTCCGCCCGCGCCGGCATGAAGAAAGTCACTCGGGAAGAGTTGCTGGCTATGGTGGGCAAGGCAGCCGACTGCGCCGAGGCTGTTTCCGACGCCGATGTGGACGTCATTGCCTACGCCTGCCTGGTCGCCGTGATGGCCCAGGGTCCCGGAGCCCACGAGGGCTCGGAGGAAGTAATCGCGGACGCCGCCGCCGGAAACGGGCACCCTGCCCCGGTGACCAGCAGCGCCGGTGCCCTAGTCCGCACGCTGCAGGAAATCGGCGCGCTTAAGGTGGCCATGATCACCCCCTACATGAAGCCGCTCACCAAGATGGTGGTGGACTACATCGAGGGCTCCGGCATCACCGTACTGGACGCCATCAGCCTCGAGGTGGCGGACAACCTCGAGGTCGGCTGCCTTGATCCGCAGAACCTGCCCGCGCTTGCCCGCAGCCTGCAGCGCGAAGGCGCGGACGCCGTCGTGCTTTCCGCCTGCGTCCAGATGCCGTCGCTGGCTGCGGTCCAGGCGGTGGAGGACGAGCTCGGCCTGCCGGTCATCACGGCGGCCACGGCCACCACCTACGAGATCCTCAAGGCGCTCGGTCACCAGCCCGCCATCACCGGAGCGGGCAGCCTGCTGTCTGGCGCCGGCGTCCTCACCTCCGCGAACTCCTAGGCGGCTGGCACCATGTCCCTATCACTCATCGCATTCCTGGTCCTGGTAGCCGCCTTCGCGATCGGATCCTTCACCAAGATCAACGCCGGCCTGCTGGCCACGGTCGCGGCGTTCGGCGTCGGAACCCTCCTGGCAGGCATGTCCATCAAGGACGTCATCGGCCAGTTCCCCGCCGGGCTGTTCTTCATCCTGGTGGGCGCCACACTGCTCTTCGCCATTGTGCGGATCAACGGGACCATCGACCTGCTGGCCTACTGGGCTGAACGGCTCGCCGGCGACCGGAAGATCCTGGTCCCCATCCTGATGTTCCTGCTGACGGCCGCCTTGGCTTCGGCCGGCGCGTTCACCCCCGCCGCTATCGCCATCGTGGCGCCGGTGGGCCTGGCGCTGGGCATGCGGTTCGGCATCAGCACCCTGGCGATGGGCCTGGTCATCGTCCAGGGCGCCAACGCCGGTGCCTTCTCTCCGGTCAACCCCTTCGGCGTGCTGGCCAATAAGATGCTGGACGGCGCCGGGGCCGCGGACGGTTCCTTCAAGCTTTACGCCTACTGCTTCGTCTTCAATGCCATCCTGGCCGCGATCGCCTACGTCCTGGTCCAGGCCGTCATGAAACGCCGCACGGCTCTGGCGGCAGGTCACCAGGCCGGTGTGGCCGGGGATGCAAAGCACGACGGCGGCGCTGCTGCTCCCGCTGGAAGCAGCGCGTCAGGTCCGTCCGGGTCCGGAACGGCTGTGCTCACCGCCCCGGCGCCCACTTCTGTGGCTGCCGTAAGCACCACCAGGACTGGCCCCGAGAAAGTAGCCGCAACGCCGATGCGGATCCTCACTTTGGTGGGCATCGCCTCCCTTCTGGTTCTCACCACGGTTCTGGGCCTGGACGTCGGAGTCGCTTCGCTGATCATTGCCACAGTGCTGATCGTCCTGGACTCGGGCGTGCAGAAGCCGGCAGTGGAAAGCATGCCGTGGTCTGCGATCATTCTGGTGACCGGCATCGTCACCTACGTAGGCATGCTGGAAAAGATGGGCGCGCTGAAGGATCTTCAGGAAGGTATCACCGGCCTGGGCAACAGTTCGCTTGCCGCCCTGGTCACCAGCTATGTGGTGGCCATAGTCTCGGCCTTCGCCTCAACCACCGGCACCCTCGGCGTCATCAGCCCGGTGGTCGCACCCATCGCTATGGATCCGCTGCTCACCCCCATCGGGGTAGTGACGGCCATCGCCATCAGCTCCTCGGTAGTTGACGTGAGCCCGATGTCCACCAGCGGCGCCCTGCTGATGGCGAGCGCGCAGCCCAAGGACGAGCGGATGTTCTTCCGGGCGCTCCTGCTCTGGGCCATCGCGATGATCGGCCTGGTGCCGCTCGTCGTGTGGTTCGTGTTCGTCCAGTTGGGCCTCGGCTGAGCACCGTACATCGAAGGAAAAGGGGTGTCCTGCGTGGCAGGGCATCCCTTTCCCTTCTTAACGCGGCCTGGCTTCAGCGGCGTCCGGCCTTCGGGCGGAAAGGCCCCGGCCAGTCCTTGAGCCGGATCCGTTTGAGGTCCTGGATGGTGCCCAGCGTGCCCCACTCGTCCAGGCCCAGCCGGGTCAGCGGCTCGAGCAGGTCAATCCGAGGGTGGCTGCCGTCCAAAACCGCGTCGCTCACGGCAGCGTGCGTCACTTCGCCGAAGACCAGGATTGAGTCTCCCATCGGCAGGACCGAGTGCAGGCGGCATTCGAGCACCGCCAGCGATTCTTTTACCCGCGGCGCACCCACGGTGAGGCTTGGCTCCCGCGTGAGGCCAGCGGCGTCAAACTCACTGACTTCGGGCGGAAAATTGGTGCCGGTGGCGTTGACCTCCTCCAGCAGCGCGGCCGGGGCGAGGTTCACCACGAATTCTCTGGACTCGGTGATGTTGCGTAGCGAATCCTTTTCCCCCACCGAGGTGAACTGCACGATGGGCGGATTCGTGGACGCCACAGTGAAGAACGAGTGCGGGGCCAGGTTGTCAACGCCCTCCGCCGAGACACTCGATACCCAGGCGATGGGCCGGGGTACCACCACCGCAGTCAGCAGCCGGTAAAAATCACGGGCGGACGTCACCTTGGGATCGAAATCAGTGCGCATGGTGCCAGACTATCGGGCAGGGAACATGGGAAGGAAACAGGATATGACGATCCAGCCATACCGGTCACCGTCAACCGGGTGCGGGATCCGCGCCGTCCTCTTCGACACCTTCGGCACGGTGGTGGACTGGCGTACCGGCGTCGCCCGGCAGGCGGCCGCCTTCGCCGCGACACGTGGGCAGCACCTCGACGCCGAGGCGTTCGCCGATGACTGGCGCGCCCTCTACCAGCCGGCAATGGAGGCCATCCGCTCCGGCTCCCGCGAATTCGCCACCCTGGACACACTCCACCGCGAAAACCTGGACCAGGTGCTCCGCCATCACGGCTTCGATCCGGACCGGCTGGACGCAAGAACCCTGGAAGAGTTGAACACATCCTGGCACCGTCTGCCCCCATGGCCGGACAGCTTGGAAGGTCTGTCCGCGATCCGCCGTAGCTACATTGTGGGTCCCCTCTCCAACGGCAACACCTCGCTGTTACTGGACATGGCCAGAAACGCCGGCCTTCCGTGGGACGTGATCATCGGCTCGGACATGACGCGCACGTACAAGCCGCTGCCCAAGGCCTATCTTCGGACTGCGGAGTTCCTGGACCTCAAGCCCGGTGCTGTGATGCTCGTGGCCGCCCACAACAACGACCTGCACGCTGCCCGGGACGCGGGATTGGCGACGGCGTTCATCGCCCGCCCCACCGAATACGGCCCGGGCCAGGTCGCGGACCTGACGCCGGAGAGCGATTGGGACCTCTCGGCATCGAGCATCACCGAACTTGCCGGCGGGCTCGGAGCGGCAGAGGCGGGATGCGCGCCCTCTCGCCGGACGTCGCACCATAATGCTAACGCCCACGGCAAGGCGGCAAATGCCATCGTGAATCACGGGCTTCCGACGTCGTTGTACCCGGCCGCAGCGTCGGGGAACGCAGCGGCTCCCACGAATGGTCAGCCGTCCGGATCGGCAGGACCCTCATCAGCCGGAACATAGTCACCGTGGTGGTGGACGAACTTCCACTCGACAAGATCGAGCCCCGCAGGGCACCACGTCCGGTTCTCCACGGCATTGGCAGGGCCCAGATTCAGTCGCCGTCGTAACGGGCAAGTGCTTCCCTGTAGACGGCGGCGGTTTCTTTGTCGCCCCTCGCGGTGTACTTGGCGATGATGTTCGCCAGGTCGCGTTTGATGACCCAATGCGCGTCATACGGTTCACGGGAACGGGGAACGTAGTCGTTCATGATTTCCCACTGCCTTGCGCCTCTTCACGCTCCAGCAGATAAAGCAGAAATGCCGCCTGATTGTCGATTTCCCTCTGTTTGCGCGGGGAAATCCAGTCCAGCAATTCTTGATCGTCAGCCATGATGTCCACTCCTTCCGGCTATGAATTGATGGTGACCCCGTTCGGGCAAGATCGGCGAAAGTTTCACGAAAGATAGGCGAAGGTCTTGCCTGCGGCAGCTTTGGCACGGCCGAACACGACATCGAACGTGCGCTTTTCCCACTGGACGCGTCACTACATAGATCAGCTGACCTTGTCCAACAAACGCGTCACACCCCGCGGTACGCTGGACTTCCCCGACCAAACGCAAGCGAGGCATAACGTGCACGAGGACGCCGCCAGGTTCCTGTCCCAGCCGGTGCAGGCCCAGCCCGGCTCACCGCTCCGGGTTGCCGTCTACTCCCGGATCGCCGAGGCCATCCGCAACAACCTGCTGACGCCCGGCTCGATGCTCCCCACCGAGACGGAGCTCGGCACGGACATGAAGGTCAGCCGCACCGTGGTCCGCGAGGCGCTGATGCTGCTCGAGGAGGACGGCCTCATCCGGGCCCGCCGCGGCGTCGGCCGGTTCGTCTCCGACACCCTCCCCCGCATCGGGATCGAACGGATCCGGCCCTTCGAGGAAGTTCTCGGCGGCCCCGGCCAGCACATCGAGATCAAACACGTCCAGCGGGAGCGGCAGCCTGCCTCCGAGTTCGTCGCCCCCGGCGTCGGCATCGAACCAGGCGCCGACTGCTGGCTCTGGGAATCGGTCCTGATCCGCGACGGCGAGGCCATCGCCCACCTGCAGGAGAACATCTCCGCCGGGCCGGTCAGCTTCGGAAGCGGTTCCGCTGCCCTCTCGCCGTTGGAGCTCGACGACGACGGCGGGACCACGCTGCTCGCGGCGCTCTACAAACGCGGTGGCCGGGTAGTGGGACCCGGTGAATGCCAGATCGGCCTCAGCCAGGTAGGGCCCAGCCGGGCCAAGCTCCTGGACCTGCGGGCATCGGATCCGGTCCTCGTGCTGACGCAGTACGTCAGGCACGCGAACCGGCCCTTCTACCTGGCCAAATGCCTCATTCCTGACCGCGCCGGGCACCTGTCGGTGATGCAGTCCCTTCAGTCCTGAGCCCGGCTCGGTCCGATTGAGCTTAGGCCGCCCTGGTCCGCTTGACACACAGGGGGCCCCGGCCGTTCATACGGCCGCGGCTAAGGGCAGTTACCACCGACCGCCCTGCAAGCGTTCACGCGGCCATTGGCCCAGTAGGTGCCTGTACCGAAAATCGGGTCAGCGGTTGATTCGACTTTTTCGCGGACTAATGCGTTTGCGGTCCCGGCAGGTGAGCTCCAGACAAGCGCGGCAACGGCGGCGACAATTGGTGAGGCCATTGAGGTACCGCTGGCAATGTCATAACCCATGGACCGGCCGTTCTGCGTACCCAGGACGAAGGGGTGGATCGGGAAGGTCGAGTAGACATTGACACCCGGCGCCGCGATATCCACCCACTTACCGTAGGTTGAGAAGGATGCTTTGTCGTCCTTGTTGTCGGTTGCAGCCACGGCAATAACGTTGGGATACGCACCCGGGTAGATCTTGGCCTGGGTACCGGCGTTGCCGGCCGCAGCAACTATCACTACGCCCTTATTCCAGGCGTTATTCACGGCAGTTTCGAGCGTGCGCGAAGAGACGCGCTGTCCGAGACTCATGTTGATCACCTTGGCCCCGTTTACAACCGCCCAGTCGATGCCCTTAGCAATGGCTGAGCTGGAGCCAGACCCGCTGTCGTTAAGCACTTTGGCATCCAGGATGGTGCAGTCCGGGCACACACCGGCGACACCGGTGGAGTTGTGGGCGGCGGCAACGATGCCGGCAACGTGGGTGCCGTGGCCGTATTTGTCGTAGTCCTCAGGATTGATAATTTTCGTATCGCTGAAGTTGGTCCGTGCGACGACCTTCTGCGAGATGTCTTCGTGGTCCATTGCGACACCTGAATCGACGATGGCAACCTTGATGCCGCTGCCGGTCGCGAACGTCCACGCTTCGACGGCGTCCACATCGGCGTCCACATCACCCGTGGCTATGGTTTGCGTGTTGGCGGTGTTAGTGAATGACTGGCCAACGTTCTGCAGGGCGTACTGGCGGCCGAAATACTGGTCAGCTGTATCGGCAGTAACCAGCTCGTCCGGCTCGGCGTACTCGACTGCCGGGTTCCGGCTTAAGGCTTCGATGAGTTTAAGTTCCTTACCGGCCGGTACCTTGATGAGTTGAGCGCCGGTACTGCCGATACCGGGGCCTTCCTTGAGGCCGTGCTGGCGCAGTACGCCGGCTGCCGCACTCTTGTCGCGGAATTTGATCATGATTTGTTCCGCGATGTGTGACGACTGGGTCGCCTCGCCGCCCGTGGTCACTGCGTTGCTTGGGGCTGCCAACGTGATTGCGCCGCAGCCTATGACTACCGCCGCGAAACTAGCTATAACGATTCTTTTCATGGGGAGTATCTTGCTTCAATCTGCACCGGCTAGATAGTGTCTGCCGCCGCATGACGAAGCGGTCCGGCGACTGGAGCGCCAAACGACAGCAGCGTGTCCACCGGGGCGTACATTGCGGAGCATATCGCCGGGCGGTGAGGTCTGCACTGTCAGATTTGCCTCGAATGCGTTCCCTGAACCAGTCAGGGAGCGAGCAGTCCGTCAGCGACGATCGCAAGCATCGATGCCACTGATTCGGCGGGAAGCTCGCTGTTGTCTGCCACTGCAGCCATCCCGCCAACAAGCCGACTGATTTGCATTGCCTCGACGCCGGGGCGCAGGGCCGAGTCCAACCCGTCAATTAAGCGCTGATTCGCATTGACGTAAGTAGTGCATTTTGCTGCGAATGGAGACCCGGGATCGCCCAGCGCAGCAGTGATCCGCGCGGCTGCACCCTTGTGTTCTGTCAGCATCGCCGCATAGTCGGTCAGCCAGGTCAACAGCTGCTCCCGCGCGGGGGCGTCGAGCGAAAGCGCGCTGTCGACTGCCGCGTTGACCTTCTCCGCCCAGGCCTCAAGGACAGCGTCGTACAGGGACTCTTTGGTCGGGAAGTGCCGGTACAGCGTGCCGGGGCCCACCTCGGCCCCCTTGGCGACCTCGTCCATCGAAACCGCGTCGAAGCCTTTGGCGCGGAACAGCGCACGTGCAACCTCCACGATCCGATCGCGGTTGCGTTGGGCGTCAGCGCGCACAGAAACACCTTTCAAAACATTGTTGCCAAACGGAGAGTGTCTCCGTATAGTTCTAACCGGAGCATCTCTCCTCTTAGTGTACGTCAGCCCATCGGCTAGAACAGGACACCACCCCATGACATCCACAATCGCCACACGGGCGCCCGCCGGGATCGCGCCATCTGGCCGCCGCGCCGGCAGCATTGGCCTCTGGCTGGTCATGCTTGCCCAACTCATGCTTGTCTTGGATGCGACGGTCGTGAACGTCGCACTCCCCCACATCGCCACCGACCTCGATTTCACCCGCGCCCAGCTGAGCTGGGTCCTGAACGGCTACGCCGTCGCCTTCGGCGGCCTCCTGCTGCTCGGCGGACGGATCGGAGACGTCTTCGGCCGTCGCCGCACCTTCCTGGTGGGCGTCGCAGTCTTCACGGTCTTCTCGCTGCTCGGCGGCCTGGCCACCTCACCTCTACTCCTCGTCATCGCACGCGCCCTCCAGGGCCTCGGTGCCGCGTTCGCCGCCCCGAGCGTGCTCGCGCTCATCACCACGAGCGCGCGGGACGACGGCGCGCGGAACCGGGCGCTTGCGTTGTTCTCCGCTGTCGCCTCGATGGGCGGCGCGCTCGGGCTCATTCTTGGCGGCCTGCTCACCGACATGGCCAACTGGCGGTGGACCCTCTTCATCAACGTGCCGATCGGCGTCGTCGTCCTCCTTGCCGTGCCGCGCCTCGTCGCCGAAACTCCCCGGAGACCCGGGCGCTTCGACGTGCTCGGAGCGGTGACCGCAACGGGCGGCGCCGTCGCCATCGTGTGGGCCCTCATCCAAGCGGGCGACGACGGCTGGTCCAGTCCCCGCACGATCGGGGGGCTGGTGGTCGGCGCAGCGCTGATCACCGTGCTCGCCTTCACCGAGCGGAGGGTGGCCCACCCCCTGCTCCGCCCGCAGCTGCTCCGCAGCCCGAGCCGGGTAGCGGCGCTAGCGGCAATGGCGGCCACCTATGGCGGGATGCTGGCGATGTTTTTCCTCATGGTCCAGTACCTCGAAAACGATCTGCACCTCACGCCACTGCTGACGGGGCTGGCGTTCCTGCCGATGCCCCTGAGCATCTTCGCGATGTCGCGGATCGTCCCGCGACTGGTCGAGCGCTTCGGGGCCGTCCGCCTCGTCATCCTCGGCGCCGCCCTTCGCGTGGTCGCCTTCCTGCCGCTCACGCAACTGAGTCCGGACACCCCCTTCGTGATCGTCATGGCTGCCCTGCTCTTGACGGGAATCTCAGCCGGCATGACGTTCATGCCGCTCACGACGCTCGCGCTTCGCAACGTCGAACCCGAACACGCAGGGTCCGCCTCTGGGCTTTTCCAGACAATGCAGCAACTTGGCGGCGCCGTTGGACTGGCCATCGTGGCCTCGACCTACGCGGCCTTCGCTGTCCCCGGCGACTTCCTGACCGGCGGACGGGCCGGGTTCTGGTCGGCGACCATCCTGTCCGCCCTCGCGCTGGCAGCCGTCGTCGGGTTGGTCATCAGACCTCGGAAGATGGCATGAGGGCACCCGTTCGCTGGAGGCCTTAAGTCCGAAGTCATCGCCGCCCGCCTGCCCCATGGCTGACTAATCGGCTATCGGACGGCCGCCGAGCTAGCTTCGATTTCGACTAATTGCACCCGCCTATGATGCTGCCGCCGCGGAGGTAGAGCTTGTCCAAACCCCCGTGGTTGAGCCCGTGAAAGCCCCACCAGTGGAGCGGTAGATCTGTCTCATGGGATGGGCGTCGGCAACGAAGAGGCTAACGATTGATGGGGGCTACCACGATGGTGGTCTGACACGCATCTACTGGAGCCGGCAGGCGCTGAGGTTTGCTTACATCGCAACGGCTGCGTGGCTGTTGGCCTCCGCCATCCTGGTGTTCAGGCCGAAGGCCGACGTATCTGCTGGCCAGGGCGCCTCGAGCACGGCGACCATTTCTATCCATGGTCCAAAGGCGGGTCCGCCAGCCTGCAGAACTTTGTCGCCGCCTGGGCCAGGTGTAACCGCGCGAAAAAGCGCCAGGATTTCCTCCCCGGCCGGCCGGAAAGACCGGAACAACGACGGCGGGACTACATTGGGTTTGACGGCGCTGCTAGCGTCGGCGAACGGCAGCCCCTCCAACGCCGATGACAAGCGCCACTCGTGCAGAAAAAGCACTTCGAGGCGGTCCTCCTGGCAAGGCATTCCGGTAGGCGGCCGCGGTCTCTTGTGTGTAGCAGTCACCGACCCTGCAAAGTATCCCAGCTGTCAAGGACCGCATATCGCGTGGTCCAGATTTTCGGTCGAGGTATCGCTGTTCGGTGATGCTGCCGGTGAGCCCGGCTGCCAAGCGCTAGGCGTCCTGGGCTGCTGGAGCGTTACCGGTCAGTTCGAGGAGGTGGGCGTGGACGCGGTGGTTGCGTTGGTGATCATTCCTCTCGAGTAGTGGTGCGAGGGCGGCGATCCCGGCAGTCGGCCCGTGTGCCATACCTACATGAAGGTCAGCCGCACCGTGGTCCGCGAGGCGCTCATGCTGCTCGAGGAGGACGGCCTCATCCGGGCCCGCCGCGGCGTCGGCCGGTTCGTCGCCGACCCCCTCCCCCGCGGGCCACCGAGGACTTCCTCGAAGGGCCGGATCCGCTCGATCCCAATGCGGGACACCTCTCGGTAATGCAGTCACTCCATTCCTAGGGCGACTGGGTCCGCCTGAGCTTAGGCGGCCCTCCCCGCATAACCAAACATGCGTAGATCCGGCCACGTATGTGTCGGAAGGCTCCAAGATTCACCACAACCTGCAAACCCAATCTGGCTTACGGAGGGTTCCACTTCCTTAGAACGGGATACCCGAAGCGTTGTCCGTCGGAGCACCAACCCGTTCATTACGAGTGATGCCATGCCAGGCAAGGATTGGCACCTGAGACCATGCGCTTGGACACAAAGCGCTGTGAGAACAAGGCCAATTACCGCTGCCATTCACAGACATTTTTTGGAGGCTAGCCGCGGACGGGTCAGAAACGACCGATATCTTGAGTCCCGCTCGTTAAGCGCCGCGATGGCGGTGGCGTTTCTGGTCTGGACAATGTCCAGGACGGGCATGGACGGCGCCTTGTTATGGCCGCGGCTCGGCTTGTTTTAGCACCAGCGCGTAGATCAAGTTCGCGTAGGTCTCCTCGATGGCTCCGCGGCTACTTTGGATGACGGAAGCGGACGGCCGTTTTTGAAGTCCGCGGACCAGATTGTCATACATGGACTCCAACAGGTTCGAACCGCTGACTTGTTCCACGATCGCATTGATCTGTCCGTGCCAGGGAACATTCTCCTCAGTGCACGGTCAGCGAACCGCTCGATAGAACGCTCTTTCGTGTCCATCGAGGAACTGCGGCTTGATGACGTCCCGTCCTGCAGCCAGGGGCGCACCGCCGCGCCCGCCGCGGAGGCGCCCCTGGCACGGATGCTCCCGGACACCGGCCGGAGACGCCGAAGAAGGCGGACCCAAGGATACCGAAATGGCGAATATGACGGCGAGTATACTTGCCGGGTTCCGAAATCGGGCGCGGGCCGCGTACAGGGCGACTAGCACGCCGAAGGGGACATACCTGAAGCCATTTCGTAGCGAAGGTCATCGAGGTAGAAACCGCCCCACGCGAAGACGAACACAACGAGGGCGAGATGTATCCCTCTTAGGGAGAGAGAAGCTCCCCGGCGGCCGACGGCTTAGAGACAGCTGAGCTGCGCCGGCCACGCACTACCGGACGCATCACCACTTGCGGCTATGAAGAAATTCTCGAATAAAATGGGCTGGAACTTGATCTTCCGGGCCAAACACTTGCCAAGCCAACGGTGCGATGGCCGCACCAAGCGAGACTATTCCTTTCAGGAAGGGTATCAACCGCCGTCGCCAGAAAGGGCTGGGATCGGCAGCCGTTACATCTTTGAACTCATGCAATGTCCATTTCCGCAGGACTGTTTCATAAGCAGCTATCTGCAGGATTGCTATGGCTTGAATTCGCCCCATCCAGCCTCTCTCCCAAAGCAACTCTTCCGCTTTGGCAACATAAGCCGCCACTTTTCTTCGCGCTGCACGCTCGTTCCCACGGCTAATCGGCGAACCAAGAGAAGGCCGTCCACGCCGCCACGTCACGTCCAAGATATGCGCCGCCCGGCCAATCTTCTTGGTGATCTGCCTCCTAGACGTTTCCTCCTCGCTGTTTTGCGGATTTTGAAACACTCCTGCTCGATTTTCCTGCAGCTGCTTCAATGCAGCTTGAAGTTGGGTTACAGCGTAAGCAAAGGGTGCAAATGACCTGAATATCAAATTCACGAAGTATCGCAATAGCGCCCATATGCAAGCATCGACGGCTCCACCAACCAGTGCCACTACTACGACAAACCCCAAATTCTGCAGCAAGTTTCCTGAACTCATGAATCGGTCAATAGCAATAACGATCATTGCAAAAAGCAACAAGACCCAAAGGAGACCGGCAACCAGCCAAAGCGGCCCGCATAGGATGTAGCGGTAAAAAAATTCTGTTTGCTCTGCCGCCTTTAGACCGGATTGGATCTGAGTCGCGTAAAGTTCGGGTTCCCCCCATTCGCCCGCGAGTCTGCGGAGCCGCTCCTCAGTGGTTTCTTGTGCCCCGTTGGTCGACACATCCGTCAATTTCGCGCGACGATCCCGCTCTTCCCGAACCCAAATTCGTAAGTGGTGTTTACTGATTCCATGTTGCTTACAAACGGCAACTTGAGTCATGCCACCATCGAGCACTGCCGAGACAGCTTTTCGTCGCAGATCCTCGTCCACTGGCATCACAGCACCCCTGACTCCTAGTGCCCCCGGTAGAACCACTATGCACCTAGGGCGATTGCTGCGACTACCCGGCCCGTAGGACGAGAAAGGAATTTCACACCGCGGCCTGTGATGGTGGCATGTTCGGACCCGCGTCAACGATTGTTTGACCACCGCGCGGCAAGCTTCCCATTTCTGGCCCTGGTGTGAATCGCAGCGAATGGGGTGGCCTTTCCCCAGCGCTATTTCGTTACCCGGGGGCCGCTTGCGCAAATTGGAGTTCGCGGTAGATTGACGGATAGCGTCAAGGGGAGGACCTTTGAACTATCGCTGGCGCCGGACAAGACGGTGGTTGCCACTCATGACGGGTCTAGCGGGGGAACTGGACATCATCGTAGGCGAACCGTCGATCTAGATCCTAGGCGGCCACGCCTCCGGCAACTGTGAGAGGCGCTTCGAATGAACATGCAAGGCACGGCAATACCTGGATTCCAGGACGCACGACGCATCGGCTACTCCGGTGAGGTGTCCGAGCGATCAAAGGGTTTCGGCGGCGATGAAATCGAATTCCCGAAATCCTATCAGCCCAGGGGACTTGCGCTGAGGTCGCTGACTGTCACTGGCAATTGGGACGGACTATGGGGCTGGCTAAAGGGCCGAGAACAGATTTACTTCATTACGGTGGCAGTCGACCTTAGCGGGACTCCCCCGACGGTCATGCCACCGAAGGAACTCCAGAAAAACCTCATTCACGAGGTGCATCCGGGCGAAACCATATCCTTCACGCTGGGCGAGGGTGCTCCGATCTTCTTTCCGAGGACAGTTGTCGGTGGTTTGGCTGTCTTCATCTTGATTGCAGAGTCCGACGGTGACCTCAGGCATGTCGGTGAGACCATGAAGAAGGTACATGACGACCTAACAAAGAACGAGGGTTCGGTCATGGATAAGTTGCTGAAGCTGATCAGGAACCCCGCAAAGACGCTGGCCGATGAGGTACTCATTGCAGCCAGCGCAGCGATGGCTCCTATTGCTACGGTGCTTTCCGAGACTAGCGATGAGAACGTCGGCGTCGTTCAAGGGCTCTTCAAGGCGAACTCTGATTGGTCTGACCAGCTCGAGCAGACTTGGAGCGGCGGCAGTGTGGTGCTGGCCGAGTTAACTTGAGATCGTCGAAGGTTTCAGGCCTGACGAATGCACGTATCGTCCTCAGGGAGGCTCAGAAAGAGTGGGCTCCAAGGGAGCCGCTTGAGGACGTCGCGCTTTCACAGGCACTCGCTGCAGCATCCAGACGGGAATCACAAATGATCCCAGATAACGGACGGCTGAGGGCTGGACCCTTCACATATGAAGCCTCGATTGAGAGACGGAGATTTGCGCGAACTCGTGAAATCATCGAGCGGGTATCGCCCAGTTGGGCTGAAGATGGCGGTTACCTTGAGATGCTTGCACGCCAGGCAGCGTCCATCGAAATCTTCCTGATATCCCACCTTCAGCAGTCCGAGGCAGCGACGGATCCGCTGGAGCGCATCCTCATCGGGACGCTTGGACAGCCGCGCAGTACCGCATGGACCAGGAAGGTAGACGACTACGCGGTAATTGCAATCGCCGCAGGGATGATGAACGCCTACTACCAATTATCGAAGGCGGTTGTCATAAGTTGGCAGCCAGTCGACCCTCCCCCGGGTCGCCTCGTCAGCCTCGACAGCACGCCCGAAGCAGTTGAGAAAGTGCTCGACGCAAGTCCCACCGCTCTCGACGTCGCATACGAGTCTCTCAGTTCCTGGTTTTTTGATGGTGTGGCCCAACCATCTACAACACGAGCGCCTGAGGAACTGTATCAACCTGCCCTTATCGTACTAATCAACTACGCGGAACGATTCGTCCTAGGCCATGAATACTGTCACGCCCTCCTGGAATACATGGGTTACCCCATTGGAGAGTTCCCCGTCGAGGTCCTACCGGACAAAGATGAGGAGTTCCGCGCCGACATCGTTGGCGGCTGGGCGGTGGCCGAGTCAGCAGCGCAGCTTGATTCGGTACCACCCAACGTGGCGCTTCAGAGCGCTCTTTTCGCGATGAAGGTCCATGAGATCGTGGACGATGCGCTGGTGATCTTCGGGCGGCCCCCGACTCCATCGACCACCCATCCACCCTTCTCGGCGCGAGCAAACACGGTGCTCCAGATGTATCAGGCCGTGTACGGGCACCTTGCCGTCGACGATATATCCTTATCGTCTAAGGCGCTGCCAGTACCGGCTCGAACCCTAGATCAAATCTGGGCTCGCCTGAGGCCGCAGTTTGTCTCCGCAGCGCAGCAAGGGAAGTCGCTGCATGCGATTTGGAAGACGGATCAATTGCTGGTTTAGGCGACAGTCTTTGGGTGCGTCTGGGCAAATCCCGCGGTCCAGCTGGTCGGCGAGCAATTGTCAGTATCTTCCCCTAGTCGAACGCGACTTTATTCTAGTGCCCTTCGAAAACGACCGATATCTTTAGTCCGTCTCCGTCCGTGCCTAGATGACGCGGTGCATCCGTTCTGGAAAGTGCCCACGACGCATCTCCGACCGGACTCCGCCTCTGAGGATCAGACGGAAAATCGTGATGCACTCGAGATGCTTCCCCGTGGGAGTACGTTCAATTTCAGAAGGTGTAGAACCAGCGATTGCGAAGACAGCGGTGGAAAGGTAGTCGGCATAAAGGCGGATCAGTTCGGCGGTGACGGGGATGGTGCGCGAATGGGGCGATTTCGCGCGCGCACCATTGGTGTTGTCGCGCCGGCGGATCGTGATTTCTCGTTCGGCGACGGCGATGTCCTCATGCCGGAGGCCCAGGGCTTCACCGATCCGGATGCCGGCGTCATGGAGGAGTGCGAAGAGCAGTCGGTCCCGGAGACGATCGCATGAATCCAGGATGCTTTTGATCTCGCTGGGGCCAGGAGGCGGGGAATCCTTGCCGTCACGGGAAGCTTCACCACCCGGCGCTGTTTTGCGGCGCCCTTGCTGATGTGGTGCAGGAAGTGTTTCCATCCTCCCTGGCGGGCAGCCGGGTCCCAGCAGGTGATCAGCTCGCCCAGGTCAAGGCCATGGCGGGCGGCGTGTTGATAGAAGACCGATACGGTGGAAAGCTTGCGGTTCACCGTTGCCTCGCCGCAATGGTGCCCGATCGCCGGAAGCACCGAAAAGACATGGCCGCGCATGTCGGGCGGACGCCGCAGCCACCGGATGAACGATCCGACGTCTTCCAGCTTCACGGACTGCCAGTCACGTCCGTATTCGTCCAGGAAGACGAACCAGTCCTTCAAATCGTGGGCGTGGGCGTGGGCCTTGATCATGTTCGGTGACCGCTCGGTATCAGCCAGATACCGCAGATACCGCAGATACCGCTCCGCCGGCTCCACCACTCCGATCTGGCTTATCAGAGTGAAAGACACCGCATTGCTTGCCGGATCCAACACCTTCGATACCCGCATCGCCGCTCCCGTCAGCTGCCTCGTGGACGGACAAGACGCTAACCCATCCACAACGAAGCAACCAGAGCCCCAAACCCCCGTGAACTACATGACGGACAGCCCGCAGACGACTAGAGATATCGGGCGATATTGACCTGGGCGAAGAGCGAAGCCGGGTGCAATTCTCACCCGGCTTCCCTCTTTCTGGTCTAGATCCCCCGTTCTAGCCCTCGGCTACCGCGGGGCCCCGCAATGCGTGGGGTAGCCCGCGCAGCATGGTTACTGGGTGCCGCCCCTAGGTTCGTCCTCGAGGTCCTTAGGTGCCGTGAGATCCATCTCGAGCAGCGGCACCACTTTGGACTTGGTGATGAAGCGGTGAGCCAGCCATAGAACGATGAAGACTGGCAACCCGATGTAGGAGGAAAGCACCTCTACGGTCCGTCCGGCAAGCACAGCCTCGTAATTCTGTCCCGCGATTACCAGTATCAGCAGGGCGAAGGCCAGCACTGGGCCAATGGGGAACAGCGATGCTTTGTATGGCAGGTCGCTGACTTTGTTTCCCTGAGCCAGGAAGCCGCGCCTGAAACGGTAGTGGGAGACCGCGATTCCCGCCCAGACGATGAAGCCGCATAGGCCTGACATGTTCAGCAGCCAGGAGTAGGCTGCACCCTGACCGACGATCGCGGAGAGGAACCCGAAGAGTCCCACGGCCGCGGTCGCCAGCAACGCCGGGATCGGCACACCACGCGCATTGGTTCGGCCGAAGATCTTCGGGGCCATGCCGTCATGGGCCATGGCGTAGAGCATCCGGGTGGAGGCATACAGCCCGGAGTTGCCCGCGGACAGGATTGCGGTCAGGATCACGGCGTTCATCAAGGCCGCTGCGAAGGCGATTCCGGCGCGCGAGAAGACCAGGGAAAACGGCGACGCTGCAATATCGGACTCGCCGGAGGCCAGCAAGCTCGGATCGGTGAACGGGATCAGGCAGCCGATGATAAAGATGGCACCAATGTAGAAAAGCATGATGCGCCAGAAGACAGTGCGGATAGCCTTCGGCACTTCGCGACGCGGGTTCTTGGCTTCGCCTGCGGCGACTCCCACAAGCTCGGTGCCCTGGAAGGAGAACCCGGCAACCATGAAGACCGAGATGATCGAGACCCAACCCCCGTGGAACACGTCATCGCGGTTTTCCCAGTTGCTCAGTCCCGGAGAGTTATCCCCGAGGATGCCGAAAATCATCAGCACGCCGGCGATCAGGAAGAGCACCACTGCGCTGACCTTGATCAGGGAGAGCCAGAACTCCGACTCACCAAAGGCCTTCGCCGAGAGGGCATTGAGCCCGGTCAACACCAGCAGGAAGATCCCGGCCCACACCCATCCTGGGACCCCCGGGAACCAAAAGTCCATGATGATTCCGGCCGCGACCAGCTCGGCGGCCACCGTGATGGCCCAGTTGAACCAATAGTTCCAGCCGATCGCGAACCCAAAGGACGGGGAGACGAAACGGGTGGCAAAGGACTGGAAAGAACCGGCGACCGGAATTTTGGCCGACATCTCGCCCAGTGACTGCATCAACAGGAATACCATTAGCCCGACCAGCGCGTAGGCGACCAACGCACCGCCGGGACCCGCCTGGGAAATGGTGCTGCCCGAGGCCACGAACAGCCCGGTACCGATTGCACCGCCGATAGCGATCATCTGCAGGTGGCGGTTGTTTAGCCCGCGCTTGAGTTCGTTGGTGGTTTCGCCGGAAGCGCGATCTGCCCCTATCGCAAGGGAGGACCCCTGTTGTGCTGTTTCATCGGGTTTGATGTCTACGGAAGTTCCGCTCATTGGTGTCATGCAACACCACCAAGGGGTATCAATGCGAGCCGGGTCGGGTTCCCGGTGCCACCAGCGGCTCGACCGGTGCAGGCTTCTGCGACTGCTGTGTCGAGCAGGTAGGCCATAGCGTTCCCGCGTGGTCCTGCCTGCGCGGTGGTGGACCCCGAGCTAAGAAACAGTCCTGAACCGGAGCAAAGAGCGGTTTCAGGGGTGCCGGGAGCAATAGCCCGATCAATTATTTGCGTGTGGGAGCCAAGTCCCATGGTGCCTCCGAAAAGGTAGCTGCGGTGGATTTAAGCCTTCCGGAGCCCCCGGGCCGGGAAGGATGGTGATCAAGCTAACACACGTGATGGAAGCGACCTTTGGCGTGGCGAATGTTGCACGTCCGACGGGTCAAGTCCTTACGCATAGGCATGGGTTACCCGATTTGAGCGTAAGAGTTCCTGATTTGATTTCGCTCGGTAAGTAAGCAGCTCTGACGATCTGCTATGGCCGGTGGCCGGCGTTAGGCGAATGATGCCAGGGGTAAAGATGCACAAGAAGTCCCAAAGACACCCGACCTTAAGGTCAAGCGCAGGCATAGCGGTGAGGAGCCGGCCCCGAGCAAAAGTATTTCTTATGCATGAGGAAAGGATCCTTCACGAATGCTTACGCACTGCTAGCTTCTTCAGGAATCCCCTCAACGGAAGGAACGAGCATGTCTGTAATCGCAAACCCGGAAGTGATAACCACCCGGGCAGAAGACCTCAAGGCGCTCCCGGCATGGCAGGCACTGAAGGCAGCCGTCATCGGACTGCAGCAGGTTCAAGTGCAGGACGGTTCCGTTCCGGAACCCGCTGACCACGACCAGGCCCGCCATAATGTCGGCATCATTACTGACTCAATCAACGAGCTGCGCCCCCACCTCCCCCACGACTCGGACTACCTTGAACTGCTTGTGCAGGACTTCCAGCGGTGGGCGTCCGAGGGCTTCGTCGTACCGGATTTCCTCGACTCATTGGTAGCCTTCCACCCCGAGCAGTGGCGCATCGATGGGCTGCCGCACCTGGTTGTGTTCCCCATGTACACGCAGAACGGCAGCACCAACCGCTACTTCGAGGCCGTCCTCATCGAGGTCATTTGGCCTTCTTTCGTCGCTGAACTGGAGGCAGCAAACTACTCCAACAAGCTGTTCGTCCCCATCAGCTTCGTCGATTTCACGCCCGGTTATGACACGAACTCCGCAGTTCTCTTCCCCGAGAGCGTTGCGGTCCGGAGCACCCCCTCCTTCACTTGGGGAGGCATTTTCGCGGACCGCGAAGCTGCCCGGTTCCGTCGCGTCCTAAAAGCTGCTGCCGACATCACTTCCCTGGACCTGCCGGCTGACGCCGCGGAATTCATCGACGACCAGCACCTTACGGAGAAGACCTTCGTGATGTGGGATCTGATCCATGACCGGACCCACATGCGCGGTGACCTGCCCTTTGACCCGTTCATGATCAAGCAGCGGATGCCGTATTTCCTGTACTCCCTGGAGGAGCTCCGCTGTGACCTGACCGCCTTCCGCGAATCAGTCCTCATCGAGCGGGACGAAACGGCTTCCGAGGACGCCCGCAAGCACGCCAAGCTGGTCCAGTACGCCGTGATCTTCGACCGCATTTTCCGCTTCGCGATTACCGGGAACCGGGTCCGTAACTACGACGCCGTGGGCGGCCAATTGCTGTTCGCCTGGATGCACCAGCACCGGGTCCTGCACTGGACCGATGGAAAGCTGAGCATCGACTGGAAGGACGTCGCCGGCGTGGTCGTCGAGCTGGGTCTCCGCATCGAGGAACTCTACTGGCGTTCAATCGACCGGCCGAAGACCGCACACTGGCTGGCTGCCTACGAGCTCGTCTCGGAAACCCTCACCCCCCACCCGGCCTCCGCGTGGGCCAAGGGACCGGAGGCCCTTCCGCTCGAAGGCCCTCCCCGGGGTCTGACGGACCAGATCCTTGATGACGAATTCCCCCTGTCGATGTTCTACGAGGCACTGGAGAAGAAGATGTCCTCGGTCATTGAATCAACTGCCGGGATCACCGGTAAGAGCCCTGTGAAGACTGAGGGCGAGGCGGGCGCATGAGCCAGGACCTCTCGGGCCGTACGGTCGTCGTAGCCGGTTCGACAAGCGCTGCCGGCGTCGCGGTAGTCCGCACCCTCTCGCAAGCAGGGGCACGCGTGGCCGCCGTGGACATTCTTGAGGACCGAGTGCAGGAGCTCTCGGCAGCGTACGACAACGTCACGGGCTATGTCTGCAACCTCGCGGACCTGCAGGCCGTTGAGGACTTGGCGACGTCGGTCCGGAACGATCTGGGTCCCGTGGACGGCCTTATCCACCTTGTAGGAGGGTGGCGAGGCGGTACCGGCATCAAAGGCCAGACGGATGAAGACTGGGACTTCCTCCACACCAGCGTCCTCACCACCCTGAGGAACACCAGCCGCGCGTTTTACGATGACTTGGCTGCCTCCCCTGTGGGTCGCCTGGCCATCGTTTCCGCACAGTCCGCTTCCTCGCCCACAGCGGACGGCGCCGCCTATGCCGCCGTCAAGTCCGCCGCCGAGGCATGGACGCTGGCCGTGGCCGACGGATTCCGGCACCTGCAGGGAGGAAACGAAAGCCCCCTCTCCGCTCAGCACTCGGCCGCCCTGGTCTTCGTCGTCAAGGCTCTGGTCGATGACCGGATGCGCGCAGCCCAGCCGGAACGGAAATTTCCGGGCTTCACGGATGTCAGTGTCCTTGCCGACGCTGTACAGCGGATCTTCGGCCTGGATGCGGAACAGATCAACGGGCAGCGCCTGCCCCTCACGGCCGGCCACCTCGTGGGCGCACCGGCATAAGCGTCAGCGTTGGTACCAAAGCAGGCGCCCCGCACGTACTGGCGGGGCGCCTGCACGACCAGGCATGCCGGGGCTTCGCCTCGGACAACATGCTCAGGCCGGTGACGTGACCGCGGAGGCGAGGCCCGCCGTCGTGCTTTCAGGGAACGAAAGCAGCACCTCCACCAGGTGCGGCGCGAAGTCGCCGTCGAGCTCCAGCACCACACGGCAGCGGGCGCCGGGCTGCTCCGGGTAGTCCAGGTAGAGTCCGCGGAGGTCGCAGACAGTCTGGCCGCGGCCGGGACCGTCGGTGGTGTCGACGTCGACATGCACCACCGGGGCGACGGCGGCTTTGACGCCGCCCACCGCGAGCGCCGCCGCGAGGGGGTCGTGCATGGCGGAGCACGCCCGGCCGAAGATGCCCTCGTAGAACCGGAAGTAGTAGCCGAGCATCTCCCCCAGCGCCTGCGGAATCGGATGGCGGGCGGCCAGCAGCTCCTGCCGGTCGCTTTCCTCCAGCACGTTGGACATGGTCACGTCCAGCGGCACCAGGGTGATGTTCCAGTCGGCGGCGAGGACATCCGCGGCGGCCTCCGGGTCGTTCGCGATGTTCGCCTCCGCCACCGCCGAGATGTTCCCGGGGGCCAGCGCGGCCCCGCCCATGATGGTGATTTCCTCCACCAGCCGGGGCAGCTCCGGGTCCAGCCGCAGGGCCTCGGCGATGTTGGTGAGCGGGCCGATGGCAAGGACCCGCAGCGTGCCGGGGTGTTCGTGGGCGAGCCGCACCAGCATCTCCGCCGCGGTTTCCGGTGCCAGCCCGGCGTCGGCTGCCTCCAGCGAGACCTCGCCGATGCCGTTGGCGCCGTGGACGTGCGGCGCCCCGCCGCGGAACGTGCCGGTCTGCGGGTCGTGGGCGCCGAGCGCGACGGGGATGTGCGCGTGCCCGGCGAGCTGGAGCAGGTCCAGGGTGTTCCGGGCGCCGACGGCGGCACTGACGTTGCCGCTGACGGTGCCGATCCCCCGCACGTCCGCCTGCGGGGAGGCGAGCAGGTAAGCCAGGGCGAGGGCGTCGTCGATCCCGGTGTCGCAGTCGAGGTAGAACGGGGGGCTGGTGGGCGTGGTCATGGGGGTGCTTCTCGTTTCGTTCGTGCTGGGTTGGGATGGGATGTCAGAGGGATTCGCCCTTGGGGGCGGCGACGAAGAGGCTGACGATGAACGCTGCCGCCGTGATGGCCACCGAGATCCAGAGGGCGGTGGCGTAGCCGGCGGACGTGGCCTGGGCGGCGAACGGTGCCACGATCACGACGCCGAGGCTCGCCCCGATGCCGAAGGACGCCCCGTTGATGCCGGGCAGGGCGGCGGGGGCTTCCTTGGGCGAGAGCAGAACGGAGAGCCCGTTGATGGCGGTGAGGAAGAAGCCGTTGTAGAAGATGCCGAGGGCGGCGACGGCGATCATCACGGCCACCTGGTTGTCGGAGAACGTGGCGGCGGCGATGGCGCAGGCCAGGCTCAGCCCGGTACCGGCGCGGAGGGTTTTGATCCAGCCGCGGCGGTCGGCGAGCCAGCCGGCGAGCGGTGCGGCGAAGACGCCGATGAGCGCGGCCGGGGTCAGGAACAGCAGGGCGGAGACGGACGCGCTGAACCCGAAGCCGTGGCGGGCGTCCTGGCTGAGCAGGACCACGGTGAAGTTGATGACGGCGAAGATGCCGGCCAAGGTCAGGACGGTGGTGGCGATGACGGGCCAGACCTGGCGGGAGCGCAGGTGGTGGACGGCGATGAGCGGGTGGCTGCGCTTTTTCTCGATCATCCAGAAGGCGGCGAAGGACGCGACCGTGCCGGCCAGCAGGCCCAGGGTGCCGGGCGCGGTCCAGCCGGCGGCCGATCCGCCGGAGACGAAGTAGGTGATGAAGACGAGGAACACCGAGAGCGAGCCTGCGCCCCACCAGTCCATGGCGCCGCGGACGCCCTGCGGCCGTCCCTTCGGGACGGTCTTGAGGATGCAGCCGGCGGCGACGGCGGTCAGCACCAGCACGACGACGAAGATGGACCGGAAGCCGAGGGTCTCGGCCAGGAGGCCGCCGACGTAGCCGTCGACGCCGCCGATCCCGCCGTTGATGGCGGCGATGATCCCGACGGAGGTGCCGAAGAGCCGGGCGTGCAGGTTCTCGCTGAGGACGATGTAGGCGAGCGCGAAGACGGCGCTGGAAACGCCCTGCAGGAACCTGCCGGCAACGAGCAGTGGCAGTGTCGGGGCTGCGATGCAGAGAAGGGTTCCGGCGCCCATGATGCCGAGGACCAGGAGCAGCGCGGCGCGGCGGCCGATGAAGTCGCTCCACCGTCCGATCACCGGTCCGGCGATCGCTCCGGCGAGGAAGAACATGGACTGCACGGGGGCGGCGCTGTCTGCGCTTAGGCCGAAGCTGGCGGCGATCTGGGGCAGGGCCGGGGTGACCATGCTGGCGTTGAGCTGGAAGGACAGGACGCCGAGCAGCAGGGTGGAAATAAGGAGGGCGGCGCGGCGGCCGGCGAACTGTGGCTGGTCTGCGATTGTTTCGTTGCCGACGACGGCCGGCGGCGAGGTGGTGACCGGGACTGGGCTGTTCACATCAAACTCCTTTGTTCTGCAGGCGGGGTCCTGCCTTTGGGATGTGAGTTGTTATACAACCATGTATGACGAACAAGTACAACCATGGCGTACACTATTTCCTAATCCAGCCGCCTTGGCTTCACCCGATAGGACATCCATTGAGCACTCGACTTCCTGCCGTCACCGTCGTCGGCAGCACCAACCTCGACATCATCGTCACCACGGACCGGCTGCCCACTGCCGGCGAAACCGTCGGCGGCGGCGTTCTCCAGCAGCAGCCGGGCGGCAAGGGAGCCAACCAGGCCGTGGCCGCCGCGCGTCTCGGCGGGAGCGTGCGGATCATCGGAGCAGTGGGCGACGACGCCCAGGGCCGCCTGATGCTGGAGGCTCTTTCTGGGGCAGGCGTGAACACTTCTGACGTGGCGGTACTTGACGGCAACGCGACGGGCACCGCGCTGATCGTGGTGGACCGCGACGGCGAGAACCAGATCGTGGTGTGCCCGGGGGCGAACTCCGCGTTTTCCTTGGAGGGCGTTTCGTTTGCGCCGGACGAGGCGGTGCTGTGCCAGCTCGAGGTAGGTCTGCCCGTGGTGCTGGAAGCTGCCCGGCGTTCCTCCGGGTTCTTCGTCCTGAACGCGGCCCCGGCCATGGACCTGCCGGAGGAGCTGCTGGAGCGGTGCGACCTGGTGATCGTCAACGAGACCGAGTACGAGCTGATCCCGGCGCTGGCCGATGCCAAGCTCGTGGCGGTGACCTACGGGAAGGACGGCTCGGCGATGTTCGAGCACGGGCGGAAGGTGGCCGAGGCTCCGGCTTCGGCCGTGACGGTGGCGAACACGATCGGAGCGGGCGACGCCTTCTGCGCGGCCCTGGTTCTGGCGCTCGGGGCGGGGCTGGATTACTCCCGGGCGCTGGCGGTGGCTAACGCCGTGGGGGCGGATGCAGTGGCTGATGAGTCCTCGCAGCCGGAGCTGGCTCCACTGGAGGAGTACCTCCGGGCCGCCGGTGCAGCTGAACGGTGGGCCTCATTCATCCGGCAGTGCTAGTGTGCAGTGCACCGTACGCCGCCGTTCATGCGGCCAGGTCCGTCCCGCCGAGCACCGGGTCGCCACTGGGCTGCGCCTTCAGTTCCGCGATCTGTTCAGGCACGACGCCGGGAATCACCGTGGTGTTACAGCCCGCCGTGGTGTCGGTGCGAGAGAAGACGTACTTGGGCATGGTCCGCCAGATCCCGGCGAACTCGGCCATGACCGGTGAGATGCCCGGGCCTTGGTCGGTCGTGGGCCAGAAATCCGCCATCAGCGGGTGGGTGATCCGGCCGCTGAGTAACCCACCCATCGCCCCCCGCTCGTCGTTGAGGTGCTGGTGCAGTTCCTCGTCTACCCGGTGGCAGCTTATGTACAGGCCGTGCCGCTCGAAGAACCCGTCCACCAACAGGGAGACCATCAGGATGATCTTCCGCACGGGGTGCTCCTGGTGTGGGGTAGGCATTGCCTAGCTGCCCGACGCATCCTCGATGAATTTGACTTCAATCCCGACCGAGCCGAAAGTCCCGGTCAGCATGGATTTCGTATTCTCAGTCGCCTGTTTCAGAAGCTCCGACTCTTGAGCTGCGGCCGCCATCTTCGTTTCAGCCAGTTTGTAGAACTGTTCCTGCTCTGGAGTTTCTATCGCATCGGCAATGCGATCGATGATGCCACGGTCCTGGTCGTAGATACCGGACCTGTCAAGGTTGAGGTTGGGCTTGTCGAGTTTCGCCTGAGGCAACCGGATCGTCAAGGACTTGCCATCCGCGGACCGCTTCAGGTCCCCATCGGCAAAGCCCGAAAAATCAACATATGAATTCACGGTGCCGGCCCCGACAAACAACGTCCGGCGTCCAGCGATGAAGCCCGGCACCCAACCCGCCTCGTCCTCGATGTCGAGCAGAACCTCAAAATTGCCCACCGCAGCGTGAAACTGCCGAATGTCCTGTATGGACTTCAGCAGTACGGGCTGGCTCCGATCGACCTGGCTCCCCTGGAACCAACTGGTGAACATGTTCATGACACCGAAGCCGGTCAGCGTCAGCGCCACGAGGGCACCAACCACAACCAAGGCAGTGCCCTTCAAAAGCTTGCCGAGCATGAGTTCCTTCTCCCCCTGAAACGCCTCCGGCGTTCCGACGCTACTCAAATAGATTGATTCCGAACTTCCCGCACGCCCAAGACGGCTTCAGGCTCGGCTGCACCGATCTCGGAGTTCCGAGATGATTACCTTCTCCAGCGCGTTGACATCGCCGTCAACAGCGGCCACCCGGTCGGCGACGTCAAGGATGTCATCAAGCTCCCCGGACTCGCTCTCCAGGCGTCGCCACACCTCAGCGGGGTCGACATCGACAACGTGAGCTAACTGTTCATCGACAACCTGATGCTGATCCCGGACGATCCTCACCAAGTGCCGCATCAACAGCGTCTCATCGTCCGTGATCTTACGGTCCGCCGTGATGACCAGCCATGCGACCCACAGCATCAGCTGCGGGTGCTGACTCCGTTCGCTCAGATTCTCGGCGAGCTCGATCACCCGCGCCTCGTTCCGGAAGACGGCTTGCGCGTGCCTACCCGCGACCAGCGTCGTGTAGCGGTTCAGCAGCACCGCGAGAGGAACGCCGACGAGCGGGATACCGATCTTGATGACGTTGCGCTGAAGCAGGAACTTTCCGACGACCGGAAAGCCCTTCGCGGCATTCAGGACCGCTCCGGAATAGAAGCGCTTGATCAGTGGACGCATGATAGCCGGGACAGCTTTACCCACGCCCCCACGCACAACTTCGCCGCCCTTGATGGTGAAGGCCACCCGGATGAGCTTCCACAGGTCATCGGGGTCGGAAAGGTCGAGCGGGACTCGGTATAGGACTGCGACATCGTAGGCCAGTCGGAGCTGAAGTTGGGTGATGAAAGCGACATCGATCATAACGGTTGCGATGGCGGCAGGGACAGTCGCGGGCGAGGAACCGCCAAGGGTCCCCAAGGTGGCGATGATGGTCGCCGAGTAGGCACTGGCGGAAAGCCCTCCTTCGAGCGCGGCGTACCGAGAGGCCATCTTGATGCGCTGGTCGACGATGGCGTCTGCGGGGACCCCCTCATACTTTTCCTGAAAGTACTGCCAGTTGACCTTATCGGTGTAGGAGCTCAGGGCCTGAGCGGCGAGCTTGGTGAACCATCCACCCGACCTGATATCGTCCGGGCTGAGCCCTTTGACAAAGTCCCGCAGCTTGGCTCGCTCATCCTCGACGATCTTCCGGTCGGCCTCGTCGACGTCAACAGCATTGTCGACGTCGACAGCGTCAATTGGAGCTTCGGGCATGGCAAGTCCTCTCAGGCGGGTTCAGCGTCTAGCGGGGCTGCGAATTTCGAAACCCAGGTGACGTCCCAACAGGGTAACCCAGCAATCAAAACATCTGTTGGCTGATGGCCCGGTAGGCAGCAGCGCGCCCCCGCCGGTGGCAGCCGGTTCGCCCACCCAACGGTAGAGTGGCCGATCTCCGTGAGAGAGATGATCTTGCTGAGGTGCAATTACGCCAGCCGCCCTGGTTCGCCGGACTTCGAGCGGCAACAGTTCACGACGAGCAGCAGACGGATTTACTCGGCCTGTGATCGGGTCATCTGCCGTGTCCCGCGCCCGGAGACCCCAAGCCGCTAGCGGATGCGTGGCGCCGTGCCATGGCGCTGGGCATCAGCCCGGACCCAGCACAGCCCGCCGCACCTGCACGACGTGTCCGAGGTCCTGGAGCTGCGGCAGGCGATGCACGCGCTGCACGTGTGCTCGACGCGGCTGGCGCGTGCGTACCATGTCAGCCGCGCTGCCAGCTGTGGTTGACGTGCGACCCCTAGTCAGAACGCCCTGAACAACTCTCGTCTCTCCTCCGCAAATACGGGAAGGTTTTTTCGAAATTGACATGCACCTCCGCTGGAGCTCCATGACAGCCCTAGCCCGCATCCAAAGCACCAAAGGGACGCCCACCTCCTCCCCGTACCTGTTATGCACAACAGTGAAGGAAACGGGATCAAACACCTTCCACTGGCCCCTGCGGTTGTATCCCCGACTCAGTATTCTGGAGAGTTCACGCGCCTCCTCGACCGTCACCAAAGCAAAGTAGCCGAATACAGAGGACATCGCTTCATCGAACGCCGGCTCACTACTGAAGCTTCGAAAATGACCAGTTTCGTCCCGGAGGTGATGGGGTTCGAAGACTGCTATCTCCAAGGAATGCATCGTTGTTCTAACCGTTCCGGTCAGACAGGTGGACCAATTCGCCGCGCAGCTCAAGCCGCTCAGTGTCGACGCCGTACTGCAGTCCCTGATTCAGCCGCGCAGTGACACCAGCGGTCAGGCGCTTGGCCCCAAAGGTCCTGATCGCCTCACGGTGCAGCTCATCCACTGCAATGCCGCCGGATACCCGCACGATCTCGACCATCGCATTCCGAATCTCCACCACACTGATGTGCTCGGGCTTCCTAGTTACGTCGGAACTGTTCGGCCTAAAGTGTTCCCACAGCTCCCGGTCGATTGATGCGTCCCAAATGAATCCGTCAGCATCGCAGTAGTGCAGTGCCTCATCGAGGACATCCAGCACCGAATTCATCCGGTCAGCGTTCACCTTGTTGAGGCTGAAGGCTGCACAAACCAGTTTCGCAAGGCGCCCCTGCTCGACCGGCCCCTCGGCCTCAACGACTGTTCGGATGGCGTCACGCACGGCAGCCACGGAACGGCGGGAGTGAAGCGTGTCCAGCACTTCCACACCTCCCAAACGCCGGACGGTCCACGGCTTGTAGCTAGGACGGGAGGACGCGGCCACAACCGTGGCCGGTCGCGGATCCGCACGGACGGCCTCCAAGAGAGCCCCTTGTCCGGGACGGGAGCTGTCCTTGCCGGCCACCAGGACGTAGTCCGGCTCCGCAACAGCGGACTCAGCAGCCCGTCGCCCGGAGCGCGCTTCCTCGGGAGCTTGGCTCCCCGGAGCAGCAATCGGCTCCGGAACAGACGTCGCCGCTTCATATGCCTCCGCCAGAGCAGCCTCAAGCTTGTCCAGCACGGCGTCGCGGTCGGCGAGCCAAGCCGGCAGCCAAACGCGCTGCACCGATGGCCAACGCATCATTCGAGTGAGCACATCGCCGGGTAGCCCGTCCCTGTCCCCTGCAGTCCGGCGGGCAGCCCACGCAGGGCTATCCAACAGCACGGCCATCAGCGGCCGACGCGGATCGTCCGGGACAGCAACGCTGATATCGACCTTGAAGTCGGACAACCCCACGTCAGTCGCAATAACAAAGCCGCGGTCCCGGAGTGCATCGGCGATCTCCTCGCGGTGCAGGTCCACGCCGATTGTCCGCCGGCCATCATACGGAAGCGCCGCGGTTCCCTGTTCCGCCAGGTCGAGGTATGAGCGCAGGTGCTTGATGCCCACCGAGCTCGTTTCCTCGGACCTCAGCTCACTTGGGCTGAAACTCGAGAAGACAACCACCTGCCGCCGAGAACGCGTCACTGCCACATTGAGTCGCCTCTCACCTCCAGCCCGGTTCAAGGGCCCGAAGTTCAACGGCAGGTACCCCTTATCGTTCTTACTGAAGCCGGTGGAGAACAGAATGACATCCCGCTCGTCACCCTGGACATTCTCAAGGTTCTTGACGAACAAACCTTCCGCATCCTCGTCCAGTGCCTTGATGATCCGAGCATCGTCCGTGTCGCGAAGCAGGCCTTCGATGAGTGCCCGCTGTTGCAGGTTGAAGGTCACTACGCCCACTGAAGGGGAACCTGAGGAATCCGAATCGAAGCGCCGGCGGACCTCCTCCACCACAGCGGCCGCCTCAATGGGGTTGGTGCGCAGCACCTTGGAAGGGCCGGACCTGTGGAACTGTCCGTCCACCCGGACGAAGTTGACGCCGTGTCCGCCGAGCCCGGGATCAGGAGCCCCGTGGGACGGCCCCGGAAAGGACGAGAGCTTGCTGTCGTAGTACTGCTGGTTGCTGAACGCGATAAGCGACTCGTCCTGGCTCCTGTAGTGCCAGGACAGCCACTGCCGGGGCACCCGCGCCTCCACGCACTCGGAGAGGATGGATTCCATGTCCTCCACCGCTGTAACGTCGTTCTCGATCTCGTCGGAAGAATCACCAGAGGATTCGGCAAAGGACGTCGGCGGCATCTGCTTGCTGTCCCCGACGACCACCACTGACGAACCACGGCCCATGGCGCCGACGGCGTCCGCCACTCGGATCTGCGACGCCTCGTCGAAGACCACGATGTCGAACAGATTCGCCGATGCGGGAAAGAACCGTGCAACCGAGTCCGGGCTGACCAGGGTGCACGGCATGATGTGAGTGATGAGGTCTGCGTAGTTCTCCATGAGCTTGCGGACAGTCATGCCGCCGCGCTGGCGCGTCAGCTGGCGCTGCAGCTCCCCCATACGGCCGGAGTTCGACGACGACGAGACGCGCCTTCCGCTGACGACTCCGGCAGCAAGGTTGCGCTTCAGGAGCTCACGCACTGCCGCCGCACGCGAAGTAAACCGCTCGATGGTTCGCTCATGTGCGTGAGCATCAAAGTCCTGAAGTCCCGTGGCCAGACTGCGTTCCTCGAGGGAGCTTTCGGCGAGTCCGCGTTCAAAGGCGGCTGCGGCGTCATCCGCATCCAGCAGACCGTCAAGGATTGCAGTGCGTGCCCCGTGCAGCCCCACGGACCGGAGCGGTTCAACGTGCTCCAAGAGCTCAACCCAGCGCTGCAGTGGCGCCGAGCCGGCGGCATCCAGGCGCCTTGCAGCCCGAGTGTCGCCCCAGACCTGCAAAAAGCCCTTGTCACCGATCCAGCCCTTCAATTCCGAATCTGCGACGACAGAAATCCTGGCGAACGCCTCCCACGCCTGCGCGAGCTCGTACAACCATCCGACGATGTTTTCGTGCACGGACGGCCCGTCGCTGAGGAAGGTACGCAGAGCGCTCTGGAATGGAAGAGCACCCTTTCCGTTCTTAGGAACAACTGCCTCCGCAGCCCAGCGCAACCAGCCGAGCCGGTGGTTCAATGCCGCCTGCCCGGCTTCTGTCAGCGGGTTCCAGGATTGCGGCACGGAGACGCCCGGCACGGTCTGCGCCTCGTGTTGGAGACCTTGGATCTGCTGCTGTGCAGCGACCAGATTCTCGAGCAGCGGCACCAGCTCCTTGTGCCAGATCTCAGAGCCTTGGTACAGCACGCTGTCCAGTTCAGCCGCAACCGCCAGTAGCCGCTTCTTGCGTCCCCAGAACCCCGTCGCCGCTGCCTGCTGGGCGCGCACCAGGATGTCCTGCAGCGGAAGGTCCATGGCTTCCGGCCCTACCTGTTCCAGACCTGGGTGATTGACTGCGGCAAACGCGGCAACCAGCTGTTCCAAGTGGCCAGC
Source organism: Arthrobacter sp. 05T444 (assembly GCF_056395905.1). Classification (NCBI taxonomy): domain Bacteria; kingdom Bacillati; phylum Actinomycetota; class Actinomycetes; order Micrococcales; family Micrococcaceae; genus Arthrobacter; species Arthrobacter sp. 05T444. The sequence continues at coordinate 141,152 of NZ_JBFTKK010000010.1, read as the reverse complement.
ACCTGTGGACCATTTCCCGGACCTGACGGCGTCGAGCGTTTCCAGCGGAACGCTCCGGTCTTCCAGCAGCGCGGCGAGCGTCCCGACGTCGGACGGCTGCCCAGCGGAGAAAACAACCTGTGTCAATCCCTCAACAGAGCGGATGGCGTCGAGCGCGGCGTCGAGGCGGCGCCCCGCGGCCAGCAGCTGTTCCGACTGCTCCGGCCCGGTAACAACGGCGACAAACCTCCACGGGTGGTCCTTCCCCGGTCGGGCGCGGTCGGTGTACTCGGGCAGCTCACGCAGAACCTTGCGGACAGGCTCCAAGATGGAATCGTTCGCGGAGGAGGTGAAGTCCGTTCCCAGCGGAATTGCGGGATCGTCCTGCTCGTAGGTGAGTGCTTTGGTGCGGGCGCTGTAGAGGGAAAGATGCGCTCCGTTTTCCTCATGCAGGTTGCTGGCATAGCGGACCAGGCCGCGCCGTGCGGCCGCCAGATCCGTTGAGGCGGTTTCAAGCTGCTGGGAATCCGAGTCCAGACGGAGTTCCAGGGCGTGCTTGATCTGTGCGCGGACAACGGCTGGCTTGCTTCCTTTGTCGTGGAGGTCGAGGGAGAACGGCCCCATGCCCACCTCGTTCAGGCGTTTCTGGACCACATCGAGAGCCGCGCGCTTCTCGGCGACGAACAGGACCCGTTTGCCTTCAACGATGGCGCGGGTGAGCAGATTGGTGATGGTCTGGGATTTACCGGTCCCGGGAGGTCCTTCGAGGACGAAGGTCTGCCCGGCCACCGCCGACGCTACAGCCTGAAGCTGCGATGAGTCCGCCGGAATGGGGCATTGGGCAGCAAGGGCGTCGAGGTCGACGTCGTCATCCGCAGTCACGGGGTCATGGAACAGTTCCGTGGGGGTACTGATGAGGTGGTGGACCAGCCGGTTCTTGGCGAACTGCTCCCAGTTCTCGTCGAGATCCTTCCATAGGCGGAACTTGGCGAACTGGAGCATGGACAGGTCCACGGTGTTCTCCACCCTGAAGGCGAGCCCCTTTGCAGAGACAGCCTCCCGGACTGCGTCGAAAGCGGCATCAAGATCGATGCCCGATCCGTCCTCTGCCGGCTCAGCAAGGCCCGGAATCCTCAACCCGTGGGACTGGGCAAGCTTTTCGAGGAGACAATAGTTTGGCGTGGATTGGCCAGTTTCGTCCAGGGTCACGCGATACAGTCCCTGCTTCCCGGCCGAGGTCAGGTTGACCGGCACGAGGACGAGCGGAGAGCGTAGAGCCCGGCCATCGAGCTCCCACATCAGGCTGCCGAGAGCCAAGTACAGGTTGTTGGCGCCGGTTTCTTCCAGCTGAGTCTTGGCTTTATAGGCCAGGCCGCGCATCTTGCTGCTGTACCCGTCCTCACTGACCTCGGCAAAGACTTCCTTCTTGGAGCTGAGCATCCCGATCAGCTCATCTTGCGGCAGGTCACGGCCAAAGCGGATGCCGCGCTCCTGGTAGACAGCGCTGATTTGGTTGGATGGGAGCAGGCTGACCGGAGTGCCGTTGTTGATGAGATCTTCAAACGAGCCGATCCACGAGCTGGGCACCGCCAGCGGAAAACGCGCCGTGTCGGTGAAGTTGATCAGCCGGTTCCGCAGGCTCAGGTCCAGCAGCGCGTTCTTCCACTGCGTGACGCGCGGGGGGACGTCCGTTACATGCCCCTGAGTGCGGGAGACTTTGCCCTGCTTCCCAGGGAGGACGGGCGCTGCCTTGGTTGCCGGCGTGTAGGTCGTGACTACCGGCGCCCCGGTCTTGGACGTTGTTCGGGCCGGCAGCGGGAATATGCCGTCAAGGCGAGCGCGGCGGATATCGGTGACGGCACGGATGTCATCGTTGCCTGCCTCAATGTACTTGGCCAAGGGGCTGTTCTGGAGAGCGGCCGGGGTGATGGGCTGGCTTCCAGTCAGCAGTGTGGTCTCGATGAGTCCGATGTATCCGCGCTGCACGAGGCTGACTAGTTCAGGAATGTCGTCTGAGGCAGCTGTAGGGAGGGCACGCTCCTCCCGCCAGTACCCAAGGAAGGCATGACCCTCGACGACCCACAGCAGCGGCCCGATGCCGCAGTATTCCAGAGCCGCCGCCATGACAATCGCTGTGTCCAGGCAGGTGCCGAGCCGCTCCTCCAAGACCTGGGTGGGCGTGCGGACCTGCTGACCCTGCAGTCCCCAGCTGGCCGGGGGCATGCTGTAGCGGATGTCCCGGTTGCTGGCTGCCTGAGCGAGGGCGAAGGCGATTTGGTCGACGCGGTCGGCGTTTTCCGTGTAACCGTCGAGGCTGCTGCTGCCGGTTGTTTCCAGTAGTAGGTCAGCCGCCTCCGATACCAGTTTCGCTACCGCGGGATGATGGGGCTGCACGTAAGCGGCGAGGAATTCGAAGGAGACGAGCCCGCTGCCGGCAATCCATAGCTGTGCAGGGAGGAGGTCAATTCGCGTTTCCGCTCTACCGATCTCGGCCGCGCCAGCCGTGGCTGCGCTGGGCTCGACGGTGACAACCACGCTGCCCGTCTGTTTGTCGGAGAGCCCGTACATCGTGTTCGCCGACACGGGCACGTCCAGATCGTCCAGCACAATCGTCTGGCCGGCGGCAAGGTCAACGAACTGCTGGAACTCCTCAGAAATCCTCCCCGCGGTGGACAGCACTTCAATGCGGACCACAGCCCCACGGATCTCCGTGCCGGGGTTGATGATCTTAACTTGACGAACGAACTTGAACCCGTTGTGGGCCATCGAGTAACTGAGCGCCTCAGCCGCGGTTACTTCAACGCTAACTTCGTGCTGGCTTGGCGACAGCACAGCAACGTCGTTGTCGGTCAGCTCCTCAACGGGTTCTTTCGTTTCACCCGAATCCGTATCCCCGTCAAGCGCATCTTCGTCGTTTCCTGTGCCCCGCGCCTTGTAGCCGTCCAGCAGAGCCGAGAGGGTCTTCGTGGCATCTTCCAGCTTGAGGTACTTGGCCAGCCTGCCGGCAGTGTCAAGAGCCCGGTACGTATCGTCGTCATCGAAGGCTTCATTATGTGCCCACAGGTTGCGCGTCTGCCGGAGCTCCGAGGTGTAGCTTCGGGCCGTATGGGCAAGGTTGAAGGGGTAGCCAAGTGCTCCGAGCGACTCCGTCATGACACGCAACTGCACGCTGAGGTCTGTGGCTGAATAGCTTTGCGCCGTACGTCCGGCCGCGGCGTCCTTGTGTTCGAGAAGCTTCGGCCACAAGATGCCTGGAGCGAGGTCCGCCAGGACTGAGGAAATATACGAGCCCAGGCTCGATGCCAAAACCTCGAGCGCACGGCCGACATACTCGCGGTTGGAAAGCCCCATTTGAAATCCCCCATCTGGCACAGCGGCCGACACAAAAACTGACATCAGGTTAGTGGGTATCCTCACCCCCTGCACAGTGACCCGAGTATGTGTCAAACCGTACACGTGGCCACCGACAGTAAGCCGGCAAGCAGCTCAAGGGGCGCTGCACACCAGTCCTTCCTGTGTTGGCCTGAAGCGCCCTACGGCGTGCCGGCTGTGTCAGCCGACGGCGAGACCTGACGTCTTCACTTCATTCCACGACTGCCTAAGGGGCCCTGCCCAGTCCGGATCAATATGGACGGCGTGTGCAAAAAGTCCGTCCACGTGAACCATGTACTCGTCAACTTCAGGAAATCCTCGAGACGAGGAATACTGCTCAAGCCCGAAACGCGACGAGCCGTACACGTGCCACTGCAGTGTTGTTTTGAAATTTTTAGGGAGTCGTACCCGGTCCGAATCAACCAGAAGCCCCAAGACAATTAGTCGCGATCCCGGCGGGACTACGCGAATCTTCTGCTCATTGAGGGTGAAGCGATGTGATGCTATTTCACTTCGCGCACACCGCGTCAATGCAATTGCAGTCTTCCGGTCGAACTCACCTGTTGACGAGAACGTCAGGTCGTCGGAGTAACGGGTGTACTTCATCGAGTTACGAGCAGCAAGAGCCAGCAGAGATTGATCCAGGTCAGCTGCGGCGCGATTAGCTAGCAAGCCACTGGTCGGGGCACCCTGAGGTAGGTATCCGAGGCGGTCGCTCTGAGCAGTGGAGCCGCGGGTGCAGAGCCGAGCCAACTCGCGTGCGGCGTCGACACTTTGGCCGTCGCTTATGAACGAGTGTGCCACCCGGTCTTCTGTAACGGAGTGAAAAAAGTCCTGGAGATCGAGTTTGAGAAGCCAATGAGCTCCGACATGGACACTTGCGCAATCCTTGATTGAGCGGCCTTTGTGGTAAGCAAAGCTTGTGGCCTCTGACGGATGACCGACGAGCACCCGGTCTAAAATCCAGCGTTGGACTCGAGCAAGATCCGGAACGGGAGCAGCAATCGTCCGAAATTTGCCCGCCCCTCGTTTTGGCACTTGGAATTCGTGATAGGGGTCCACACCTCGTTCAATAACCGACTGCAAAAAGTGCTGGTTAACCCCAGTGACCCAGGCGAGCTCATCAAGGCTCCTGTAAGAAACACTCTTGGCCGCCACACACACCCCGATTGAGAATCGCCAATATCTACTCATTTTTCTAGAACGACAATCACATCTTCCAAAGCCGACTCAATTGAGTGGCCCAGCGCTTCGCGAGACGCTAGTAGGGCATCACCCGCCATTCCGGACTGGCAGGCTCACCCACGCTAGATATTGGCGATCCTCTTTGCGGAAATTATCGGAATGTAGGCCTCCCAGTCAAATCCTGACCACACTAGGAGACAGACTCCAATGGCATGGCAAGCTCGTGCGGCGGGCGTCTCTGCTCGTATGCTTTGCGTGCCAGCCTTTGCATCGCAGCGAGCAGTGCCTCAGGCGTCTGCGAAATGTCTATTGGAAACTCCACCACAGAAATGCCCGTGTTGCTGATTCTTCGGAGTCGCGCCTCGCCAGGGCCTGCATAAATCAGCCAAGCACGTGAAATGCTTAGCGCTGTACAGTATGCCAACATTTGATAGTGGTCCGCGTTCGGGTAAGCCCCTGACACCGAAGCAGCTTTGTACTTTGCGTCGAAGACCATAGCGGGAAAGCCGCCAACAGAATGAACAATGTCGACAAACATTTTCACCCGGTCTCCCTTGCCGTAGCCCACTTCAGCTTCATCCAGGTACGCCTCGTACTGCCCCTGCGTTTCCCCCGGATACATGTCCAGAGCCTCACGCAGGGCAGTCGTCACGAAGTCCTCGAACACCGTCGCCATGTTGACCACAAACGATGCAACCACGTGCTGCCCCAGTCCAGCCTCCGCGGACATGTTCCGCAGGATGATCTCAGCCAGGCGCAGCGCCGGGACATACCGTTCATTAAGCCTGGTTTCGGTCCAGGCCGGCAAAGGAGCCCCGAACCGCAGGGCAGAAACCCCATCCAGTTTCGAATCAATGTGCGCGAGCCGCTCCCGGACCCCTTCAGAAAGGCGCGGCACCTGCATCATCAGCCGGACGGCAGCCCTCAAAATCCGGTTCTCGGGAATGTCCACCGTGAAGTCGTCGTAGGCAACCTCCAGTGGCAGGAGCATTCCCGGCCGCCGGGTCATCTGGTCTCCTACCCGGATCCGTCCGCGCACCGTCCGCAGCGCTTCCTCTACATGCACGTACCCGTTCAAAGCCCCACGATCCAGTGCCCGCTCGCAGTGCCGGGTCAGGGATTCCCCCAAGGCAGCAAACAGGTCATCATCCTCTTCGCCGGCAACATCATCCGGTCGGAAACCAGGATTGATGGCGTAGCCCAGCAGGAACAGGAGCCGACTCAGCCCCACCTTCTCCTTCGGCTTCACCCGCACCAGCAAGTCGCCAAACTGAACCGCACCGACCCTCCCCGCGGGCAGCACCGTCCAGAGGCCCCCGTGCGCCGGAAGCACCGACACCAGACCGGTGTCCCGCAACGTCGCAGCGACCTCCCGCTCCAACTCGACAGGCTCCGCGACCGTCTGCAGCTCGTCCAGGACAATCTCGGACGGCATCACGTCTCAGTTTCGTCCGATTCCGACCGCGGGCCAACTGTAGCGACGCCGGCGCCGGGGTTACGGGGCCCAAGAGAAAGATCTACAGGACCTACGTCCACGCCGGCCTTCCTCCGCATGGCAGCCAGCCCGAACTTCTCGCGCACCTTGTCCCGGTTCAGCCGCCCGAAGTACTGCTCCTCGAGCAGCGGCAGGAGCTCGTACTTCCAGATCTCCTCCAGCCCTTGGTCTGACTCGGCGTGTGGCTTCATGAAGTACGACGGCCCTATCATCAGGTCACGATTTGTCGCCTCAATCTCGCTGTTCAAGGCATTGAGTAACTCGGCCCGCAATGAAGGCTTCCCGTTTGCCTCGAGGAACCGCTCCAGCATTCCGGAAATCATCCCGTCCTGCGGGTGCAGCTCCACGAACGCGAAACGCCGCCGGATGGCCGCATCGACCATCGCAATGGAACGGTCCGACGTGTTCATGGTGCCGATGATGAACAGGTTCGGCGGCAATACAAACGTCTGCTGAGGGTTGTACTGCAGGTTGATGCCCTGGTCGCGGTACTCCAGCAGGAAGTACAGCTCGCCAAAGATCTTGGCCAAATTCCCGCGGTTCATTTCATCGATGATGAGGAAGTACGGCTTGTCCCGGTTCCCATCCAGCGAAGCTTCCGCGGCGATCCGCCGCAGCGGCCCCGGCTCCAGGCTGAACCCGACGTTATCGCCTTCTGTCTTCGCAGGCCTGTAGCCCTCGAAGAAGTCCTCATACGCATACGACGGGTGGAACTGGACCGTTTTGACGTGGTCCCCGTGTTCCTCACCCGCGAGGAACCGGGCGATCTTGCCGGCTAAGTACGTTTTGCCTGTTCCCGGCGGTCCGTAGAAGACAATCTGCTGCCGGGTCTGAAGCAGCCGAATGACTTCCTGGACATCGTCCCGCTCCACATGGAGTTTGGCGGCCAGTTCCGGGGTCGCGTCCCGAAGTTGAGGCACGACGGCGATCTGCGGCTGTGCGATCGGCTCCTCCTCCGGCGGGACCTCCCCGAGCTCCTCTTCCGCGTACCAAGCGCTAATGACGGAGAGCCCGTCTGTCAGGTCTACCACCGACCCCTGCTCCTCGAGCAGTCGCGGCATCGGGGCCGGAAGGTCTCCGTTTTCCAGCGGCTGTTTCCGCCAGGCAACACTCCGGCGCAGGCGGGAGGTCTCGTCATCCACGTACTCAGCCTCGCCCGTGACGACGCCGAGGTAGAGACTGCTTTCAAAAGCGGTGAGGACGAAATCGTCCACCTTCATCTGGCTCAGGAACCGGTAGTACTCCTGAGCCCGCGCCTTCCGCTCCGAATAGTCGATGTGCTGATAGCCAGCGTTGACGGCGGCCTGCACCTGGTCATAACTGCTCCCCGGCTTCGGTGAACCGAGATGCTGCGCCCGGGTGGAGACGAATTCACCTAACAGCCAGGAATCCAGCATCGCAATCCCTCCCTGGTTCTGCCGAACGAGCCACGCACGCTGGCCAGCGTCCTCACCGGAGGGCTGCCACTCGCTCAGGTACGGTTCGCGGTACCACTCAATGAAGTCACTGGATTCACCCTGCTGAGCCTGCCTGATGCGGTGAAGGTCCTTGGCGATGTCAGTCTCGGAATCACCTGTAGGGCCACCGATGATGTCGGCAAAAGCATTGCGGATCTTTATCCTGTGGTCCTTTTTGACCACCGGTTGAAGATGGCTCGGCCACGCTAGGTAATCGATGCTGTAGCGGATCGTGGGCCAGTCTCTGGGCACAGCCTGGGTCACGCTAATAAATGTCCATGGGTCCTCAAGAGCTGCGTTGATGAGGCTCATCGGCTGCTCCGTAACGTGCTCCACGAACCGCGTTAGCCAGCCGAGGTGGTCAGCGACCTGAATGTTGAAGCCCACGCCCCCGTTGAATGCCCCGGGTGCCTCAAGGCCCTTGCGGAGTTCCGCAGTAAGTTCGACGGCGGCCCCGGGCACCCAGGACAGCACCTTCTCAATGCGGGCGACCTTCGTTGCGGCCATCACGTTGCTCAGGGGCAGAACCTGCAGGTACAGGAGCTCCGCGGCCAGAAGTACTGTCTCTCGGGAGGCCGTGGCCAGCTGGCGTTCCAGTTTTGACATCAATGAACCGGTACCGACATCTGGGTTGGCGATGCGGCTGGCCAGGTCTGCTGCTGTTTTCGACGTCCAGGTGGAAGTGTTGCCGTCCATCGGCGACGGTTCTCCTCGTAGGCCTGCGCTGAGGAGCAGCCGCGCTGTCGATTCGACCTCGGGTGCCTTGCTGGCACCGCTGTTTCCAGGGTCCGTTACGTCTTCTGCCATCGCTTTATCTCCCCTCCAGGCTCGAAATGCTGCGCTCTCGGTGGAGCTCCATTCATCGGTCGGATCAACGTTGAGCACTGTCCACATCAGGCCTTGGGCGTCCAAGCGGTCGCGGAGTTTGATGCCATAGTCAGGTGCCAGCCGGATGAGTTCATCGAGCGACTCCAAAAGCAGCTCGTACCTGCGTGCTGGATCGCCATTCGCGCCGCGGTCTTCCCAGCCGACCAGCTTGAGGAATTTTTTGACCGCGCGGGCACGATAAGGAGGGTACGTGTACGGATCTCGGGCGAGCAGAAGAATCGAGGCGAAGCCCACGACGCCGCCGACGGAAAACTGTTCCGGATTGTGCGGACGAAGTAGCGCTGTAAACTCGTTGATTCTCCGGACGTCTGGTTCCCCCTCCCAGAGAAGGTCCATAACTTGGCGCAGATCCCCAGGCTTCGACCTGCCCAAATCCACCAGCCGCATCATGAAGTACTGGTTCATCAGGTTCGACGACGAGATGTCGCGTCGAAGCATCTCGAACCATTCGGGATCCCGGTTTAGGTAGATTTCCCTGGTTTTCCTCAGGCGTTCAGCCAAAGCGAGCTTGTAGTTGTACTCCTCCGCATCCAGATCGACCGTCTTAGTAAAGAGGGCGGCGAACTCCATAAACTGGGTCCAACGCAGGTCCGTCATACCAGGGTCTCCTTAGCGAGATGGCGAGGGCCCTGGCCCGGCGATGGTTTCACGAATGATTCATAGGATGAGCCAACATCGATAGCATGCTGGATCGCGTCGAAGACGTCTAGGACCAATCGCTGCGTGCGATATTCGCCAAATCGGGCTTCGTCCGACTTACGCACCCCTTCAAACGTCGTCATGACGTACTCAGTCTCGTCGCGGGTAAGTCCATAAAGATGGAAAAGAGCAGCGTCAATCTCCGCCCTCAAGCATTGTCTTCGATCATCGTCCCAAACATAGGGTCCACTCGACGCCGCTTCGGTCGATTCGGGAACAACGCCATAGGCCACATACTCAAGCTCCGCAACTCGTGGTCTTAGCCACTCTCCGACAACTTCCCCTGGAGACCATAACGCCGGCTTTCGCAAGACAGCAGGGGGGATGACCGGGAACTGTTTGACAAGGAAAAAGTTCAACGTAGTGCCACCCACTTTGCTTCGGCTAACAAAGTCCTGTGCGAAGGATGACAAAACGGTGGGCAGTAGCCATCTATCTTCGTAATCGCTATTCAAGAGCGGCAACTTATTGCTCACTGCGGACTTTGGGAAACCAGCGCAGATCGTCGTCCTCTCATTCGTTGAGTTGGAAATATCCCTAAATCCGATCAGCCAGTCGTCTTTCAATACGGCTGCTACATGGTGCTCGGCTACCCAGTAGCGCGGCAACACGAGGAAATCTGGATCTGCCTTTTCCACGGCCGAAACGTCACGCAAAGTTCCATCTGCATACGTGGCCCACCTAAAGTCATAATGATGGATCAACTTTCCTTCGTACAATGGCAGCATTTTTTCATGCTTCCCATCTTCCGTGCGCTGAAAGATGTTGCCCTCAAGATCCCAGCCGTCGTCCTCGAGCTGTTGGCGGGTGTGAAACAAATGTGAATCGTTGGACATGTGGAACATTGTCATGAAGGAAACCCCCCAGGGATTTCCGTTCACCGGGTCGTTCTCGTTGATCAGTACTGGCACGCGACGGTATATGCCGAGCGTGATCTCTGCATCCCGACGCGTTCGGAAAATTGGTAGCGTGCCGGTATTGGGGTTGATGAGCTTGATTTCATCGGGGGTTAGAGCGAACGCTGATACTGAAATGTCGGCAGGGTTGTGGAGGAAGAACGCAAAGGAGGCCGCCTCTTCCTTTGTCAGGCGGCCAGCCATGGTTAGCAGGCAGAACTTGAAGCGGGAATCCACATCCTGAAACAGCGGCGCCCGGTTCTCGAAGTCGTACAGCGCCGCAATCGTGCTCGTCTCAACCAGGTCCTTGAAGAAGTATTGCGTAGTCGCGTCCGTGGCGATACCTGTTGGGACAATGACGCCGGAGCGGCCATGCGGTCCGGTGAGGCTGCGGAACAGCTCTGCGAAAACGGCGTAGGTGTTGACGTCACCGCGGCCATTGAGCGGAAACCTCCCGGTTGTCCGCATGCTGACGCTCTGGCCTTCAGCGTTGCGCTTGGCCTTCAGGAATTCGCCGTGCAGGATCGGGTCCTCATCTACGAGCTTTTTGATGAGTCTTGTCCGTGCGGCGGCATTGGGAGCTTTCGCGATCGCCTCGTGACGGGCCGCGAAGAATTCCTGCTCCTGTAGCTTGACGCGTTCCCAAGGCGGGTTTCCGAGCATGCAGGAGAAACCCCCGGGCCAGCCTTCGGCACCCGTATCCCCGGATGCTGGATCGCCGAACACCTCGGGGAATTCCAGATGCCAGTGGAAGAAACGGTACTCCTGCGCCAGTTGCCTGACTGTGGCGACCGTGTCGGCGTATCCGGCTGACTCCCCTGCGTCGGCCAACTGCCGGACAACGGAGGACGTCGGAGGCTCGGCTGTTCCCGCATTGAGCGGCCAGACAAAAGCCGCACACCAGGCGTCTGCGTGGAGTCGTTTCTGTTCCATCTCGGCAGATTGGTCGAAGGTTGCGTACGCTCTGGCCCGCGACCGGGCTTCGGCGGCGGTGGACACTGGCTTCACCAATTCCTGGCGTTGGCCGATCAGTTCAGCGACGCCCGTCCTCGTGCGTCCAAAGCTAAAAGTCTCCTGTCCTAGGGAACCGAAGAGCTTGTCGGCCTTTTTGGAGTTCTCGGCTCTGTTCCGCTTCTTCACTTCGGCGGCGTATTTCTTGTCGTCGCCTTCCAGCACGCCAAAGGCTTCGTCTGGAACTCCTCCGGCCAGCAGCGCCGGAGTGGTCCCGAGCAGGCTGTTTCCGATCTTGATCCGGGCGTCCAGGAAGCCCAGTGGTTTGCCCGGTTCCATGGCCTCCAGCCAGAGGGACACCTTGGCGAGCTCGGCGGCGAGGTCGTTCATGTCCACGCCGTAAATACAGCGTTCCACCACATCGTGCAGAGCGTGCTGAATCTCGGCGGGCGTCGGTTCGTTCTCTCCAGCACGAACTTCGGCAAGACGGCGTGCGATGCGGCGAGCCGCTGCGACCAGAAAACCTCCGGAGCCCGAGGCGGGATCGCATACGGTCAGAGCCAGAAGACGTTCTCCCTGGTCGACCGCATCTCTGCCACCGTTGACGGCGTCGTCCAACAACGGGTCCAAAGCCGTGTCCAGGAGTGCGGACACCAGGCTTGGCGGCGTGTAGTAGGAGCCGGTGACCTTGCGCTCATTGCCAGCCAGCCGGACGAGTTCAAAGGTGCGTGTTTCTGTGTCTATCCGGGGAATAAGTTCGAGCAGGGACTCATAGACCGAACCCAGCTCCTCCGCGCCGAGGTGCCGGTAGTCCACCGGCTGGAGCCTGTCACCCTTGCCCAGCACCCAGCTCAGACGCCGGATGGCTTTGAGGAAGTCCTGGTTAGCGAGTTCAGCGCCGAGCAAAAGATCCTCATGCGGCTGGTGTTCGAGCTTCGTAGCGCGGGAGTCTGGGTCGAAGAGTCCGCCCAGTGCGGGCAGACCTACGGCCTCCAGTCCGTTGCCGCCGAGGGCCGAGAGCACGAGTTTCTGGGTCCGCCAGAGGTCTGGGTGCGGACCTCCGTCTCGATGGCGGGAAAGTCTGCGCAGTCTCTGCGTCGAGAAATACTTGGCGTAGCGTTCCCTAGAAACCATCGGAGCATCGGGAGCCAACAGCGCGTTGCGGTCCTCGACGACGAAGCAGAACAGGAGGCGGTATGCCGTGCGAAGGAGGGCCTTGTGAAAGTCGCGGGGGCTGAGCTCGCCGGTGTGCAGGGCATCCAAAAGCCATCCGTTCTCGGGGTGCCGGAGGAAGCCTGTCCCCAGATAGTCCAAGGCCTTTTCGACGCCGACGCCCAATTTGTCGAGTGCACGTGCACCCGCGTCGACAGACTCAGCTCGCCAGGACTCGAGCCAGCAGTCGGCCGGCGAGCCCTCAGCCCCGCCCCGTTTGTCGAGGCGGGACTGGTGGCAGAGCTGCCAGACAATCTGGAACTCAGGGTAGAGATCCGAGTCGAAGATGGTTTCAAGATCGAATTCAATGTAGGCGGACCCTGCGAGGGCAGTGGAGTCCCGCAGCAGGCGGAGTTTGAGGCCGTTGCTGAGGATGGCCCACAGATAGTCGCTCTCACGGTTGAGAAATTCCTGAACCATGGCTTGGGGGGCACGCTTCGCCGCGCCTTCCACCCCCGGTGAGCGCTTGTCCAGTTCGACGCCGGGCCCTAACAGGTGGATGGGTACGGACTCCCAGCGGTGCGAAATCGGATACGTGGTGTCCGCAGCCTGGAGCCCACCGCCCGTGGCAGGCACCTGGCCGTAACCGAACTCGCGTAAAAGGATCAGGAGCCACTTCTGGCGCGCGTCGCCGGTACCAGCGCCTTGGCCGTCCGGGCGCCTCTTCGCATCGAGCTCACGCCATGACTGCCAGGCAGTCCGGAGATAGCCCCAGGAGCGGGATGACGCGTCCCGAACAGTCTCGGTGCCCATGAGGTGGTAGGTGACGGGGTCTAGGCTCTTGGGGTCGTTGACTTCTCCGGATTGGATCCGGCCCAGCAGCGACGGCGGAACCACGCCGCCGACGACGGAAATCGCTTGAAACGCCGTACTCATTTGTTGCCTCCAGCGGGGCTGTAAACATACACGCCCAGAATGTCCACGGGAAGATTGGCTTCGACACTCAGGCCTCTGATGCCGAGTTGTCCAGCGCGGTCGCCTCTGGCGACGATGCGGACTTCGCGGTGGGCGTCCCGGATTTCTTCGGCTACCGCCTGCGCCTTCGCGTTGAGTGTGTCGGTCAGCAGCGGAAGGGCGCCCAGGATGTTGGACATCATGTTGCTGACGTCGCCGGCATTCGCTGAAGCCCTGGACAGGAGGAGCTCGTCCACCTCAGCTTCATCGAGCCACGAGGGGTTGTTGGGTGGACCGGTGAAGGCCAGGACGCGGGCTTCCTCGGCCATGTCTGTGCGGTCGCCCAGCCGGGCCGGCAGGATCAGCTTGGTGCGGAAACGCACCAGCAGCGCCACGGTGAGCTTGTCGACGTCGTGCGTCTTGATGAAACCGCACCTGCGGGCGGGCCGTTCTTTGCCTTCGAGTTGCTCGTCGAGTGCGGAGTTCAACACATACTGCGCGACATTGGCTACAGCGGGATCGGTTCGCACCAGAACTGAGGAGTTCCGGGGCGCCGGGAAATCCCTGACGAATTTCGCCTCAGACCTGGCCCCCAGTGCGTTACGGATACCCGGAACCGCGGCAAGCAGCTCAGCCCTGAGACCGTCCGCCGTGTCCTCGACGTGCGCGCCTGTTTCTTCCAAGGCAGCCCGGATAAAGGCGGCGACGTCGCCGGGGTCTCCCAGGCTGCGGCGGGCAGCGTCGACGACCGCCTGCACCTGTTCAGGGTGGATTGCATTCTGGGCGAAGCGGGAGCGGCTGACGTTCTCTTCCTGGGCGCTGCTGCGCCAGTCCGCCTCCAGCTGTTCCGCCTCAGGGGTCATGCTGAAGAGCTCCAGCTGGTCGCCGTTCTGACCGCGCATCAGGATGCCCTCCAGAAGGGCAGACAATACTTGGTCACTCTTAGGCGGAACTGGAACACTGATCCCCAGGTCGCGGCGGATACTTTCGTGCTTGCGCAAGAGAACGTCCAGCACGATCCCGTCGATGCCGTTGTCATCACCGTAGATGGTCAGCGCACGGACCTTGTCGGCAATCTGCCCGAATCGGTCCACCCGGCCTTCACGCTGCTCGTGGCGGGTGGGGTTCCACGCCAAGTCGTAGTGAATCACGGCCTGGAACCCGTCCTGAAGGTTCACGCCTTCGGACAGGCAGTCTGTGGCCACGAGAATCTTCGGCAGCTCTCCAGCGCGCTCGGCCTGGTTTGCGATCCGCGCCGCTCGTTCCTCGGCGGGGAGCTCGCCGGTGACCACTTCGACGTCGTACTTCTTCTTGAGTGACTCCCGGAGGAACTCGGCAACGTAGTGGGCGGTGGGTATGAAGCGGCAGAAGACGATGGGCTGATAGCCCTCATTAATAAGCTTCCGAATCCTGCCGAGGAGCAACTGGAGCTTGGCATCGCTCGCAGGATTCGTTGACAGTTCCCGGGCAGTCCGAAGGAACCCGTTGAGTTGGCGCTTCTCGCCGGAGCTCTCCTCCAGCCCTTCGGGCCGGGACCCGGGTACGACGTCGATGGCCTCGCCGCCGTCGTCTTCTACCTGGTCCATGACGACGGTCATGCCACGCTTTTCGGCGGCTGCATCGGACTCGGACTCGTCTGCAACCGCACGCGTGTTCAGGGTGGCCGCGGCCGCGGCAGGCGAGGAAGCCATGGAGCGAAGTAGGGACAATGCTGACCACCAGCGGATGCGCTGTTCGAGTTTCGTTCCGGTTTTGTCCTGAACGCGGCCCCGTACGTAGTTCAGGACGGCATCGAAGAAGGCCCGGTGCTCAGGTGACAGCTTGTAGGGAACCTCCACCGTTTCACGGTCCTTGGGGAACTTGGTGTCAGACTGCAGGTAGGTGCGGATGTCCACCCGCCGGCGCTGGACCATATGGTCCGCTAGCTTCCTCCGACCCGCTTCGCCGGAGAGGTCGGTTGTCTTCAAGCTGCTGTCCAACAGTCCAATGAGATTCCTGAAGGCAGCGTCGTTCCCGCTGTGGGGAGTGGCTGTAACCAGGACCAGGTGCCTGTCCGGGTTGTCCGCCAAGCCACGGACCAGCTCGTAGCGTTGGGTCCGACCCGAACCGCCCTTACCGGAGTCATCGGCGGTCACGCCATGGGCCTCATCGACAATGATCAGATCCGGCGCCGTGCGCAGGAAGTCGTGACGCTTGGACTCTGACTTGATGAAGTCTGTGGAGACGATGGTGTGTTTGAAGTGCTCGAAGATGGACTGGTCGTAGCCTGCTGCGCGCTGCAGTTTCTTGGCCGTGCCGGGGAGAACAAGCTCGGCTTCAATTCCGAACTTTTGCGACAGCTCCTGCCGCCACTGTTCAGCCAAGCTCGGCGGGCACAGAACCGTCAGTCCGCTTGCTTCGCCTTGGGCCAAAAGTTCCGCGGCCACCAAGCCGGCTTCCACGGTCTTACCGATTCCGACGTCGTCGGCGATTAACAGCCGCACCACGTCCTGGCGGAGCGCCAACAGCAGGGGCACCAGCTGATAGGGGCGCGGTGACACGTTCAGTCCCGCCAGGGAGCGGAAGGGGCCGCCGCTGGAGCGGAACCCGATGCGCAAGGCATCGCGGAGAAGCCGGGCGCTTCGGTCGTCGCCCAGGTCCGTTGCCGATGGCAGGCCGAACGACGCTGGCTTCACGTCTTCGAGGGACGGGATCACTCCGGCGATGTCATCGTCGGTGCCGCCGATCGGGCGCAGAACCAGAAAGTCTGAATCACTTTCCGGAAGGACCACCCACTCACGGCCGCGCGCGGACACCAATGAACCTACCGCATAGCTCGATTCGGCCGTTGAAATACTCACTTAACCACTCCAAATACAGTTGCGTGATCCTTGACGAACACGTCTATCGCAGCATCGGCACGAACAGTCAGAACATTCCAGTTTCCGTACGTCAGCATCATTTCATTCACAGGCGGCCGTGACTCGTCCTCCACGATGACAACAGTGGGTTGCGACAAACTGGTGCTGTAGGCAAAATCGACCACCTGTCCCTCGATCTCCTGGCCAATCCCGTCGGGGAGATTGAGCCCTTGAGTGGCCAGATAGTCCAAGATACTTTGTGCACGCTGGCTGACCGCTACGCCTTGGGGAGCGGCGGAGGCGGGCGTTTGGGCCCTGGTGATCGCCGCCGTCGTCTGGGATCTTGCCAGTCTTTGCAGAAGATCGATGACCAGCCGGCGGTCGATGGATTCATGGGAGCGCTGGTTGCCGTAGGACAGCAGACAGCGGTAGCAGCCCCGAACGCAGGCGTTCTCCCTCTCTTCCCCCGATATGGGATCGACATGGAGTATCTCCAGCGCCTTGGCCGCGACCTTTGCCATGGCCCCCGGCTCGCTCTGGAGCCGTCTGAGGACGCCTGCGCCTCCTTCGGCTGCCTCCACGAAAAGCAGCCTGCCGCGATCGTCCGCGTCGTTCAGCCGTTCGCTGGCCAGCTCGGAATCTTCCAGCTGGAATACTGCTTCAATGCCGCGTTCGATCGCGTACTGCATGGACGTGGCCGCTTCATCTGTGAGCTCTTCAGCCCACCGGAGTACCGCGATGTTGCGGCGGTCTTCGACGAAGGGCGTCACCATTTGCTTCTTCTTGGACTGCTCCACGGTCATGTCTTCTGAGTCAGGAGACTCCGAAGTGTCTTCGGTGGCCCGTTTCTCGGACAACCATTCGCCCGTGATCAGGTCCAGCCAGAAACCGTGCTTATCGGGGTTCGCGCGGTTGCGGCGCCCGAGGTTCGTCACCCGAACCGTTGCGCCGTCTCCGTACCGCACATCGCCGAGCAGCTCGTCGCCGTCGTGCATCTCTGCGTCTGAGCGTCCGGGCTTCTTGCCGTGGTTGGCAAAGCGGTAGGTGGTTACCAGCTCGAATCCCTGCCGGTTGCGTTCTTCCTCGTCGGCGCTGATCCGCTCCCGCCTCCTGGTGATAACCGACTGGAGCTGCATGAGGTTGGACCAGCTGCCCCCGAGCGGAGTGTTGCACAGTTCGCAGACATCAACTCCTGCTTGGCGGGCGTGCAGGTAGCCGCAGGCCTCGCAGACCCGGGCCTCGGTGAGGACGACGTCCCCGCCGCCTGCTCCCTCTGAGTCACGTGGGAGGCTCACACGCTTGACCTGGTAGCGGGCGCCTTCGTGATAGATCAAAGCGTCCGGACCGAATTCGCTAATTGCGAGGAACCGCGAGCGCTGGAGCCAGGTGCTGTTGTTGTCGCGGCCCTTGCGGATGCCTGGGATGAAGGCTGCCAGGGGAAGGCGGGGGAAGGAGTAGCCGGGCAGGAAGCCCTCGGAGGCGAGGTAGCGAAGGGTGTAGAAGTCAGACTGTCCGCGGGAATCGCTGTCATTCAGCAGGATTTCCAGTCGTTGGCTGGCTTCCCGGTGGCGGTTGACGGCATCTTCGCGTTGCTTCGAGGTGAGGGAGTGGTCCTGGCTCGCCTTGTGGGCCAGGTCCTGTTCTCCGAGCGCGCTGCGGTAGAGCTGGCGCCATCGGTCGCAGGCTTCGTCGAGCGAACCGAGCGCGTTGTCGACCACAGTGTCCGCCCAGGCTTCGGTCCACCACGTCGTGTCCTTGAGTTCGTCTCGGATGGCACTGAGAAGGGAGGCCGCAGATGCCTTGGCACGCTCGGCGGCGCTTTCATCCTGCAAGAAGGACAGGATCTGCGGTTGGATCGGGTAGCTCTTGTCCTCAAGCTTGAGCAGGCCGCTGAGGGATTTACCAAGACCGTTGCTGGTCGCTGCCAAGGCCTCAGCCAGCCACACGGCATGGACGTGAGAGCGAATGAGATCCTCGTTGGCAAAGTCCAACCGTGGCGGCTGAACTTGCCCGGAAACCATCAGGTTGGAACGCTCAAAGTAGTAGCTGTCATGTGCGCTGCCCGTGGCGCAATACGTGAGAACCAAGGCCGGCTGCCCCGATCGGCCTGCCCGGCCACTGCGCTGTGCGTAATTGGCGGGAGTCGGCGGCACGTTCCGCATGGCCACGGCGTTGAGATCAGCGATGTCGACGCCGAGTTCCATCGTTGGCGAGCAGAACAGCAAAGGCAGCTCCGCCTTCCGGAACGCCTGCTCGCGGGCCTCCCGGTCCTCGGGCCTCACTTGGGCGGTGTGCTCGGCGGCGCGCAGTCCAGCGAGCTCCACGCCTGTTTCCAGGTAGAGGTCCTTGAAGAACTTGATCACGCGTGGTTTCTGGTCCGGGTGGTAGCTGCGCCTCAGCAGATCCGGTGCGCCGAACTCGCCCTCGCCCTTCCGCAGGACCATGGCGGAGAGTTTGATGCGGTAGCCGGAGAGCTTGCCTTCATGCACTTCAGTGATGAGTCCGGCCGTCAGGAGCGTCTCGAAGAGTGACGCGATAACCTCGTTGACCTCGGCCATGGAGAGCTTCTGAGTCAGGGCGTTCGCTGGCGCGGCAGTACGGGCCAGCCAGCGGCCGAAGGTCCCGTGGGCGGTTACAGGAAGGAGGTTCCGGAAGCTGGCGCCCTTCTTGGTCTCTGTGGATACCAGGCCGACGTTGGGGTCCGGCTCGCGTTCGGGAAGAGCCCAGATGCCGGTGAGGTATTCGCGGCTGCGGCCTTTGACCTTGTTGAGGGAGTCAACGGTTAGCTCGTCGGCGTCGATGGCTAGGACTCGTCTGAACTCGTCGAGCAGGACGCAGATGATTTCTTCCCGCTTGCCCGGTTCCGCGTCACGCAGGATGTAGTGGGCCGTCTCCCAACGATTCTCTTTTTCGGCAAGGAGTTTCGCATGAGGGTAGTCGACCAGGAGGAGGCCGGTCTGTTCGAGGTTAGGAAGGGTGATGCGCCAGCCCCGCTGTAAGTCCCGGAGTGCACGGTAGGTGACGACGTCATTCAGTGCGCGGATGGTCGGTTTGGGGTCAAGCGGGTCTTCAATTTGTGCGTAGTCTGACCAATTTAGACTCAGCGTGTTGACGATGGCGGAGCCGAGGTCGCCGGCTTCGATGCCGTCGTCCCCGGCAGCAGCGACGGCCCGGTAAAGCGCAGACCGCAGCTGGGCCACCTGAACAAAATCGTTGAGGTGGCCAGCCTGCAGGGATGCATCCTGTCGGTTGTCGACGAAGGTGAGGAGCTTCTTGGCCTCTTTGCTGAGATCCTGGCCGGCGTCGGATTTAAGCAGCTGCACGAGCTTGGTGGCGATAACTGTCATGGCGCTGCTGCGACCCTCTTGGTCCAGGGTCACCACCTTGGAAAATTCGCCGCTGCGCGCGGATTCGTACGTCACCTGGCAATTGAGGCAGAATCCGAGGCTGCCGGGGATCCAGGCCGCGAGCTGTCCGCTGGAGGCCGTCTGATCGTTATCGCGGGCGGCGTCGCCTCCTGGTTCAATCCTGTAGCGGAGAGGAAGCCGCTTCCGTTTCGATTCCACAACTGGATGGCCAGAAGGAGCGTTTGTCAGCCAAGACGCCGGCAGCCGGCCCGCTTCGACTGCATTTTCGGGCCATTCCTGATCGGTGGAAATGAAAAGGTAACCGTCCTTGCCATCGTCCACGCCGCCGTCGTCCTGGAACTTCAGGTCGTGGCGGGCAATGAACCGCGATCCACTAGGCGCCTCCACCAACCGTGCCATCAGATATTCCTGCCCACACTCTCGACAGAAAGCCAGCGGGTAGAGGCGCTTCTCCTCCGTCCCGGTGCTGACTTGGAAGTCAGTCTCGATCAGACGGGATTCTTCGGATTCTGCGGTGGTGTAAATCGACCCACCCTTGGAAATGAACTGATGCAGGCGGAAGGCAAAGAGTGGCCGCCCGGTTGCTGATTTCGCCTTGGAGCCGGCCAGCAGCGTAGCGCGGATGGCCGTTGCACACCCTCGCGGTTCTTCGCCCGTGAGCTCTGCCAAAGTTTCGGCTGCACCCGTAACAGTTTTGGGAGCGCTGCGGATGAGCCGGCCTGATGCCTGCTCCGTGGTGAGCCCGAACGTGTCCTCAATCCAGGAGGCGAGCGGGTCCGACTGCATGGATGCGTACCCGCCGCTGAGGGTCGCGCTGCTGAACTCTGCGTCTCCGCGCTCCTGCACCCCAGCTCGGAGATCTTCGGGTGACTGATTCCTCCACGTTGTGGCGCGGACCAAGGTCTCTGTGATCACCTGCTCCGAACTGATTGAGGCGCCGAATATGCGAGAGGCGACCTCGGCGACGTCCTTCTGCTGCTCCGCCACCGTTCCGCCGCTGGACATCGTTGCTGATGTGCCAACACATTGGAGGGTGGACTGGGCGTGGCAGGCATCGCGGAGACGTCGAACCAAAAGGGCGACATCGGCGCCCTGACGGCCCCGGTAGGTGTGCAGCTCATCGAGGACGAGAAACTGCAAACCGGAGGCTGCCCGGATAAGCGACTGGCGTTCCTCAGGACGGGTAAGGACATACTCCAGCATTACGTAGTTTGTCAGGAGGATGTCTGGCGGGTTCTTCAGGATCGCCTCGCGAACCTCGCCCTTCTCTTGTCCGGTGTACCTCGCAAATGTCACCGGCGACTGGCCGTCAAAGCCGTTTTCCAGAAACTTGGACAGCTCTTCCATCTGGCTGTTGGCGAGAGCATTCATCGGGTAAACGATGATGGCCTTAATCCCCTTGCCGCTTCCTTCACGGAGGACACGGTCCACGATCGGGACAATGTAGGCGAGGGACTTGCCGGACCCGGTGCCTGTGGTCAGGACGTATGACTGTCGTTTCGCTGCAGTTTCCACTGCGTCCACTTGGTGCTTGTGGAGGGTAATAGACGTCGCACCACGGTCGGATAGATCCTTCTTCGGGCGGAATATCTCGCTGCATTTGCTGTGCAGGATTCCTCGAGACACCAACTCGTCGACGCTTCCGCCAGACTTGAAGGAAGGGTTCAGGGATAGCCACGGGTCCGGCCACTGGCGGCCTTGATCGCCAAGCTTCTCAACCTCGCTCCGGATGCGCTCATCCTTGATGTCGACAAAGCCCTCTGTGAACGACCTGTAGCCGTCAATCAGCCGGTCACGAATACCGAACGCATCCACGCGTGTTCCCCCTATGTGCAAGGCCTAATGTCATCCGCGGCCCGTTACCTGATGGGGCGCAGCCTACCGCTGTCCGTATTGTAGTGAACTTCGCAAGTTGTTGCCGGCGTTGCGCGCGTAGATGCAGCCTCGCGGTGCCCTGCGAAATTCCCTGGGCACGGCTATGCCACCCAAAGTCTTGTTGGGGCAGGCATCTCGTAAGCCGCCTCCGTTATGGAAGGTACGCTGTGAGCCGCTCCGGCGCCCACACCTTGTTCACTAGGTCGAGCAACAGTTCCGTTCGTTCCAACTGCTCCTGCTTCCCGAACTTTTCGTACGGTTTGAAGGGCAGCGATTCCCGCACCCGGAAATTTTCGAACTGTGGCTGGTGTTGGTAGGCACTGGCGGTCAGGCTGGCCGCATAGAGGTTTTGTTTGGCATAGTGAGGCGCTTTATCGCCGAACGGCTTGTCCTGATAGCTCCGATTCACGTCTGCGGGCAGGAGAAGCAACCCGGCGACGTTGTTGCGCCAGTTTTCGAAGTCTTGACGTGTGGGGCACTCGTGCTGGTATCGGCTGTAGTCATTAGCCCAAATGTGCTCAATGTCGTTCGGGTTCTTGGCCTTTCGATCTACATACTTGTCAAAGAGATCCGGCTTTCCAGAACTGACCTCTACATAGGCAGTGACACGAGCGAGCATGTGATAGATGTACCTGCGGCTGAACTGATTCAAACCAAGTCCCGCAACGCCCCGCCGTCCGCGGCTTTCGCTGCCTTCGAAATCAACGTCGTCTTCCTTGAGTCTCACGCTCAGAATATCGACTAGCTCCGCGACTGACTTTCCACGGATTTCTTTGCAGAGAAGGTACATGGTGTAACTCGTGGATGAGTAGCCAACGCGTATGTAGTTGGAGGTGCGCCGCATCAGCCAGATGTCGAGGTAGGAGGCCGTGATCGCCAGCTTCCGACGCACGGTCTCATCGTCATCGTCGACGTTCAGCGCCGCCATAAGTACTGTCGTCTGCCAAGTGAAATCGTTGTGTGCATTGTAGAACAGCGGCTCCAAGCCCTTCGTATAACTACGACTGGCCTGAAGAATGAGCTTGTGCGCTCTCGCGAAGAACGGGAACTCCTCCGTCATGAGGGAGAAGTTCCTCTGGGCGTGCCCGGCGCCGATTCGGGACTCATTGTCACGGATCCATCGGTGGAAGGTGGTGCCGATCAGCTCCCAGTCCCTGTCCGACGAGCCGGCTTTGCGCTCACGGATGCTCTCGGCGTATTGCGACCGGAGCCATGCCTTGAGGCACGTTGCATCCCTTTCCGGATCGGGGTCGGCTTCCCACGAGATCAGGTCCAGAACCGTTTTCTTCCAGGTCCGGTTCGCGTCTTGGCGTTGCTGCTCTTGTTCGATCGGTGCCAACAAATAAGCTTTCAGCATGTCGGCCGGGCTCAACGGCCTTCCCCGATCATTCATCGTCTCAAAGATCGAATATGCGTGGGCATCATTTTCCGTGGCAATTTCGATGAGGCCGACATTGCCCATCAGCCAATATATGAAGCTTTGAAGCCCCTCACCGAGATCATCGACGATACCGGTGCCCTCGATGTCCTGGTATCGGGCGAGAATTGTTCGGATGGACTCTTCCCTGCCGTCCGCGTTGTACTCTTCCCCGTTGAAGAGGGCCCTGATGACGGAGACCCGCTCGGGAATATCGAGGTTAAACTTCTTTTCTCCATACGTATCAGAGAAGATAAGAGGCTCTATTGTAGAAGCAACCTGCAAATTCTTCTCTTTAGCCGCACGGTAGAGATGGATCAGCAAGAGCGTCAACGAAGTCACGCGCTGCTGCCCATCCACCAGATAGCTTTTTCCGCCGCGTTGAGTCACGATTATAGACCCGAGAAAGTAGCTGGCGTAGCCGCTGGCCGCTACCGGGGTGTCACCGGGCGCATACTGCGTATCAAACTTACCAAACAGGTCGGAAACGAGCTCTTCGATATTTTGGCGTTCCCACTTGTATTCGCGCTGATAGTCATCGATTGAGAATGAACGACTCTGCAGCAACTGCGTGATGGTTCGATAGTGCGGCGTAATAGTGCTCACTCTTGAATCCTGCTTCCTTACCGGTTGATCCCCAGCACGACACCAATAACGGATACCCGCGCAGCCTACACGTTCAGTCATTGTGCCACCCCGTAGCCGCCGTGAACACGTGCGCCGTTGTCCCGTTCGGCTTCATGTTGCGGTCAGATCCGCCCGTACGTGCTCCAGCCCACCTGCCCAAGGCACGGGTAGAGATCAATCAGGCGTCGTCTTCTACGTGCCCCTCGCAGAGACCGCCGTCCCGTCTGGCTCCCCGGGAACGTAGCGTTCTATGATTTCAGCGGAACGAGCGCCGGCTGATGGCAGAGCCCTTGTACGCCGTCGTTTACGGCCGTGTTTGCCCCGCAGTCGGGTAGTGCTGTTGGAAGCCGCCATGGCCGCCGCCGCTCCCCTGCGTTGAGCCTTACGGCGCCTTCGCTACTGTGGAACGCGGCTCCCACTTCACCAGGTGGCAGCTGCGGGGTCTGGCCGATGACACAAACGGCGTTCGTTGTCCCGCAAGCCGGCCCAGATGCTTGCTACATATCCCTCTTTCCCTAGTAAAGGCCGGACCACCATCTATAGGCCGCACGCCAAGTGAGCGGATCACCCCCTCCGCTTCGCTCGAATTCAGTCAGCGATGGGAGGAGATTCCCATGCTCGAGCAATGCGTCTGCATAAATAGGGGCCCGAAGCTGAGCCCGTATTCCTTCCGACCAAATTGCCCAAGTCCTATCCGTAATGAACCCCTGCTTCCTTAAATCAAGTTCATCCTCGGATAACCGGAGGTATGCTATTGCAAGGCGCCGTTCTTCTGAGGTAGGCAACGCGACTTCATTGTTCAAATACATTCTGTCAGTCATGCGGTCAAGGATCTGCCAATACCTATGAACATACATGTTCTCAAATTCCCTGTGACGCTGAGTTCTGGCAGTTACTATTTGAAATACTGCAAAAACTACGGCCACGGCTGTGACAATTGCACCGATATCGGCCCAATCACTCAGACTCATGTATCCTCTGCTCTATTCGACCTAATATCTTTGCTGAACATCTTCGTCACTGAACTGTCAGTTATTGTGCCACCGCAGCCGCAGTAGCGAACACATCCCCGGGCATCGGGCGGTGCAGCCTCCACGTGATCGAGATCGGCTTCTCTCCCGAGTGCTGCACATGGTCCACTTGCCCCAAGCATGTGTAGGGAACAGTCAATCCTGTCTCGTCCTCGGCGGTATCCCGGGTAAAGAGCAGGATGTGCGATTCGTGTTTCAGCCTGTCCAAGTACCGCTTACCCGTAGGGCTAAAGGGCGAGGTCGAATTCTGCGACTCCCAGTGGAACAGCTCGGGGCTAATGGCGTAGTCCTTGTACATCGTCGTGGCCGAGTGGTTCTTGTCGTCCTTGTTCAGGGTCACAAAAAATGCATCTGTGGCCGTGGCCGGGCACCAGGCCACGCCCTCCCGGTGCTGCACGTTCTTGCCGAGCTCGAGTGAACCATACTTCAAGGCAGCCAGAACTTCTTCCCGTCGGTAGGTGGCGTGGGTGAGCAGCGGGATATACTGCAAGCCTGCGCCCAGGCTCTTGGCAGCATGCTTCGATGCCGCCACTCCCAGCTTCACAAGCTGGCGGATTTCGCTGCAAACAAACTGGTATCCGCGCAGATGGTCCAGGCCGACGTCGTATGTCTGAAAACCGCCGCCGTCATCCCACAGCGTGTAAAAGAGCATGCGGGCGAAGGTTTGCTCTCGCGGGCCAAGTTGTTCGTAACTGGGTGCATCTGGGCTTACAAGCATGGAGTAGGTATCCGCGCGCTCCGGGTCGTCTACATGAATCAGCCGCACCATGCGCGCAAGCAGCTTTTTCTCGGCGTCGTCCGAGAGATCATAGATTTTTCCGCTGAGTACTGCCTCGAGCGGCGAGAGACCTTCGATCAGCCCGGCCTTGCGGAGGTAGCCGGTCCAAGAGTCCTTCGTGGAACGATAGATGGACTTCAGCTCACTGCCGGACTTATCCAGGTACGTTTCCAGCTCCGTCTCACCGCATGAAGCTATGTCCTGCACCAGCTGAGCTCGGTTAACCTTCAGCTGCGCCTTGATGTTCTCGAGCACCACGTCCTGCGCCATGCAGTCCAGCACGATCTGCGAGCCAGACGGAAGGAAGGGGAACTCGTCCTCAACGGCTCTCTCCAGCTCCTTGCGGCCATAGCCGGTGAGGGCGCGATATCTCAAGTCAAAACGGAACTCACGGCGCTGCTGGCCGATGAAGTCCAGGACGGTGAGCACGGACTTGTCCTCCGCCCGTCGAAGCCCACGGCCAAGTTGTTGGAGGAAAATCGTGGCGCTCTGCGTGGGCCGGAGCAGCAGTATTGTGTCCACCTCGGGCAAATCTAGACCCTCATTGAACAGATCGACGGCGAAGATGCAGTTGATCTCACGGGACCGTAGCCGTTGCAGCGCGAGGGCGCGTTCGCCGTCGTCGGTCTGCCCCGAAACGGCAACGGAGGATATCCCTGCCCGGTTGAAGACCTCGGCCATGTAGACGGCATGCTGCACGGAGACGCAGAAGCCGATAGCCCTCATATCAGTCGTGCTGGTGACCTTGTCCCGGAGCTCTCGGATCACCTTGCCGGCGCGGGCATCGTTGCCGGTGTAGAGGGCATCGAGCTGGCCGATGTCATAGCTGCCACGCTTCCACTCCAGGCGGCTGAGGTCGACGTCGTCCGAGACGCCGAAGTAGTGAAACGGGACCAGCAGATCGGCGTCGAGCGCGTCCCACAACCGGAGTTCGCTGGCCCGCCGACCCTCGAAAAACTGCTTGGCTACGTCCACCCCGTCGCCGCGTTCCGGTGTTGCCGTCAGGCCGAGAAGTTCCTGTGGCTGGAGATGATCTATCAGGGTCCGGTAGGTAGGCGCTTCGGCGTGGTGGAATTCGTCGATGACGACGACGTCGAAGGCGTTGGGTTCGATCTTGTCGGTTCCCAGCGCGGTCAGGGATTGGACGCTTGCGAAGACGTTTTTCCAGTCCTTCGGCTTGTGCTCCCCGACGAACAGCTCGCCGAAGGAACCTTTCTGCAGCACATCGCGGTAGGTGCGCAAGGACTGCTTGAGGATCTCCTGGCGGTGTGCGACCAACAGCAGGTTCAGCTCTCGGCCGGCCGCTTCGCAGAGCCGTTTGTAGTCCAGGGCCGCGATGACGGTCTTTCCGGTACCCGTAGCGGCCACGAGCAGGTTGCGGTGGTATCCCTTGTCCCGCTCCGCTTCGAGGTCCTCGAGCATCTCTACCTGGTGGAGGAAGGGCTCGACTTCCAAGCCTGTTGCCGCATCCGGCGCAGCTGTGAGTTTGCCGCCGTTGCGGGCAAGTGCGGTGTCTAGCCTGTCGGCGTCCCGGTCGGGGTCATAACTGTGGAATGCGCGCTGTTCCCAGTAGCTGTCGAAGGTCACCTCAAACTTCTTCAGCAGATCAGGCGTTGCTACTGAGCTGAGGCGGACGTTCCACTCAAGGCCGTCGAGGAGCGCCGCGCTGCTGAGGTTGGAGCTGCCGACGTAGGCCGTGTGGAAGCCGGAGTTACGCCGGAACAGCCAGGCCTTCGCGTGGAGGCGCGTTGAATGGGATTCGTAGCTGATCTTCATCTCTGCGCCGTACCGCTGGACCAGGTGGTCGATCGCCCGTCGTTCCGTGGCCCCCATGTACGTGGTGGTGATGACACGGAGCCTGACGCCGCGGTCCCTGAGCTGCTCGAGAGCCGGCTCCAGGAGCCTCAGGCCGGTCCAACGGATGAAGGCGCAGAGGAGATCGACGGTGTCTGCCGATTCAATCTCCGTGCGAAGTTCGGCCGCAAGGTTAGGATCGTCCTTGCTGTTTGTTAGCAGGGCGGAGTCACTCAGCTTCGTCGTGGGACGGCGGAGTTGGCGGCGCTTGAGGGTGTCAGGGCGGTGGAGAGAGTGGAGTTGGGTGGGGCCCGGCGTGATCAGGTCGCTATGCTGCAGCTCGCGAAGAAGCCGGTTGGCCAGGGCGACACGGTCTTCTTTCTTGGCTTCAGCCAGGGCCGCTCTAACAATTTCCGCGATGTGGCGGCTAAGAATTTCTGGAGCATCATCAGCCGATACCTGCGTGAATACCGCGTTCAGATCAGCCATCGTTGCTAGCTTCTGACTCAGCTCGTCAGTGCGCAGTGCCTCATAAAGTCCCTCCGAGAGCGACGGCGCTGCCGGATCCCCATGCATTCTTTCCACTGCGCCAGGGTATTCCGTGATGGTGACAAATGACGAATAGCGTGAATTCCTGCCGCAATCACCAGCTCTGGCTAGAGTATGGCCATGACTATATCCGTGGCTGCACTCCTCGGAAAATGCGACTTGGAGTGGGCAGGCGTCGTCCAGTGGGGCGAGCAGATTCAGCTGGATCAGCCCGGCGTATACGTCGTTTCGTCGACTGCTGATTTGGAGGACTCTGTCGGACTGCTTCCGGGCTACAGCCCCGAACCTGCTTCCTTCAAGAATCTCCGACAGCTTTGTCCTGAGGTCATGATCGATGGCACTCCCGCGACGAATGAAGCTTTAACCCAACGAATCCAGGCCTTTTGGATTCAGGACTCCCCAGTTCTGTACAAAGGGCTGGCCGGGACCTCGGTGCAGAAACGCGTACGACGGTACTATGTGACCCGCATCGGCCAACGGTCCCCGCATGCCGGTGGCTGGTGGCTCAAGACTCTGAGCGGGCTCGACGATTTGTATGTGCATTATGCTCCAGCGTCGGATCCGGCAGCGGCGGAATCGTCCTTGCTGAGCGCCTATGCGGAATCGGTTCCCGTGGCCGTCCGACGACAGCTCTTCGACCCGGAACGCATTGCGCCATTTGCCAATGTGAACGTACGTCAAAGGTCTCCCAAAACGCCATGGCTTGGCCCGCTATAAGGTCGAACGGTCAGCCACCGCTTCGGTAAGCCCAAGAATGCGCTCGCAACCGGGCGGTCTTACGACACAAGAGTCATTGCCGATCTCTGCGCAGAATCACCAAGCTTCCAGTGCGAGCCATTCTGGCGGCACTCGCATCGAGTCTCAGGTGATCAGTGATGCCGACCGGACTCGAAGTAACCTGCGAATTCCAGCCCGTTCGAAATTTGCTTTGCCGTCTACGAATGGCGTGTCGGCTGTGAAGTATCGCGGAATAACTCGGAGGCGCGGTGGCGTGTGAATGGTTCTCGCTCCGGGACTATCGGTCTCGGCACGAACATCATGCGAACGCTCGGGATGCCCGGTCAAAGTGTTTGGATGACGGTGCACGGCACCACAGTGGAAATCGAAGATTAGGGGTAGACCGTTGACGCCGGGGTTCTGATTCCGGAGTGGAAAGGCATGCGCTGTACCTGACGACGCCTGGTTCTGATAAACAGGGTCTATGACGCAGCCTCACGTCTTTGTAACCATGGCCGACATCCTGCACCTGCAATGCGATGCATGGCTGCTTCCGACGGACTCACGGGTGAACATCCGCCCCTATTGGGAAAAGGCGCACCCTAACCTTCAACAGCTCGCCGACTCATCGTGTGCTGACCTCTTCCGTTCCGGACGATCCCACGCTGCGGCAATCCATGAGTGGGATCCGGAATTGCCCAGACCCGTCTTGACTGCCGTACCTACTGACAACCAGTGGTCACCGGACGTTGTCGCTGAACGGCTAGAGGCCTTCGTCGTAGCAGCTCTCCGTGTCCTGAACGGGCGCTTCAATCATCGTCCCTTCAGACTTCTGGCACTTCCGTTTTTCGGCACACAGGGAGGGGGTGCTGGCAATCACCTCGGAGCAGCTCTGCGTGCGATCTTGGACTCGATCTCAGACCTTGCCCTCCGGTATGAGGTGGATATCGTGCTCGTGCTTCGAGACCGGTCGGCCTATTCGTTGGCGCAGAAGCTCCGACGGGAAGTTGCCAACGATTCTTCATGGCGGTCTCTGGGCCCGCACCGGCATCAAACGGCTAAGACGCTCGGCCAACGGGCTCGTGACGGACAATTGGTGCCGTTCCTCGGCGCCGGTGTGAGTGTCAGCGCGGGGGCTCCAACATGGAAGGAGCTTCTGGGCCGTCTTCGAGATGGAGTCGACCTTCGAGACTTCCAGGCCTCAAACTTCGACTCGCTCGGACCGCTCGACCAGGCTGCAATTCTCGAGCAGTTTTACATCGAACAGCACGGATCCCGTGAGGCCTTTGGAAGGGCGGTTGCGGCCGCCGTCGATCTACCCCGTTACGGATTGGCACCCGCGCTCCTAGCGGGCGTTCCTTCCTCCGGGGCAATCACCCTTAACTATGATCGTCTCTTCGAAATGGCTTGCTCCGACGCACAGCGGCCACGGACTGTCATGCCCGAGAGCGTCCCCGCCGTCGGCAATAGGTGGCTCCTCAAGCTGCACGGATCCGTGAAACAGCCAGAGAGCATTGTTCTGACGAGGGACGATTACCTGGGATACAACAGCACTCGAGCAGCGCTGTCAGCCCTAGTCAAAGCACACCTGCTCACGCATCATTTGCTTTTCGTCGGATTTGGCTTAGCGGACGATCATTTCCACGAGATTGTCCATGACGTCCGCCGGGCGATCCCAGCGGCAAGCTCCGACGGTCATCAAATGGGAACGGTACTGTCTCTGTTTGATGAACCGCTGCAGCGCCTCGTCTGGGCCGGGAAGCTGGACATACTCCCGATGGCCGGTGCTGCTCCCCCTAAGGGCTCCATCGAGGAGGACATCCAGGCCGCGGTGGCAGCTGCGGGCCGTGAACTTGAGGTCTTCCTCGACATGATGGCTGCCTACGCGACAGACAATCACTCGTACCTACTTGCCCCTGCCTACAACAGGGGACTCAGCGACGGCGAGACAGAGCTTCGCCGACAGTTGCTTACTCTGGCCGGAGGGAAGAGAACCGCGGAAACATCAGAGGTGTGGCAGGTGATAGACCGCGCGCTTCGCGACTTAGGGTTGCGCGACGACAACTAGTTCGTCAGTGCGCATCCACGACTTGTAAGTGCTTCGAGACACTGCGCTTGGCAGCGCAGAAATCGTATAGGATTCCCCTGCAGGGAGGGGTCAAGCACTTGGCGACTCACTTCCTACGCCTTCTGGCAGTGAGATCAACACGACTGGACACATCTCACTCATGCCACCGAAGGGTTTGTTACCTGCAAAACAACACTCGCATTCTCTCAATGGGGAAAAATGAAAAAAATCGCCGCGACGCTCTTCGTCGTCGGAATCTCGCTCACTGCTTGCGCTTCACCGAGCTCGCCAGCCGCGACCGCTGAGTCCACGAGTCCTAGTTCGACCGCAAGTAATTCGCCCAGCCCCACTGTGGAATCAACCGCCACGCTGGAACCGGCGCCCGAGCCCACACCGAGCGTCAAGATTTACCGGCTGAATGAAGCGGCTGACCACGACGGCCTAGTAATCAAAGTGACGTCGGCAAAAGCCTCGCCAACACTGTTGATGAACACGTCGAACTACCGGCCCGACACCGACTTGGCAACGTTTGAGCCCGTACCTGCAAAAGCAGGGGCTGAATACCTCATCCTCACCACGCAGGTCACAAACAACACTAAAAAGGGCCTCGACCTGACCTGCGGCGGTCCAGTTCAAATCCGGGTCTATAACGCGGAGCAGCAGGAGTACACACCCGTCGACGATCTATACCAGATCAAGGGAAATCCGGAGTGCAACGCAAGCCTAGACCCAGGATTTTCAGCACCGATGACTTGGGCATTCCAGGTTCCAGCCAAGAGTTCAATAATCGCGGCTAGTTTTTATAACATCAACGATTTTGAGGCTGTAAATAGCGAGCCGACGCTCATCGCTCTTGATCCCAATTACTGACGGGACGAACCCGGCCTGACAGCGCCGTCCACTGAAGCTCCGCAGCGAAGCCTTGCTGCCCTTCGGTGGACGGCGCGCCCACGTCACCGGTAAATGCATTCTGGAAGCGCCGCAGGTTCCTCTAACTCATTGAGCAGTCGCCCGGCGAAGGGCACAGGGCGCGGCACCTCAAGGCGCGAAAAGCAGCTGGTTATCCCCGGCACCACAACCGCGACGGCCTCCCCCGCGTTCCGTCGGACATCTGCCCCGTCCCGGCCAACTGCGGTTCCATGGACCGCCGGAACGTGTCCCGCATCAGCGAGCAGCCACCCACTATCTCGTGCAGATCCCGCAGTTCCTTGAGCGTGAACGGTTCCTCCAGCAGCGCCCCAGGATCCGGCGCCTCCGCGTAGGCCGCACGTATCCATTCCACCGCCTTCGCCACGATCTCCGCATGGCCGTACGGGAGCCTGGCGATGAGTTCCGGTTCGCCGGAAACAGCAGCCAGCCGGATACCGTCGGACTCTAACGCACCCTCCAGCTCCGCCAGCGGCACCACGTCCACGTGCGCGACTGACAGCACCCAGCCCCGGTCATCCCGCTCAGGATCGTCGAAGACGTGCAGCTGCCGCGGCACCCGGCCCGGGATCCCCGCCTTCTCCCGTAAGCACCGCAACACAGCGTCCGCCAGGCGCTCCCGCTCGCGCAGGAAGGTGCCGGGCAGCGCCCACTCGCCGTGATGATGTTCTTCGCCCCGCCGTACCAGGAGAACCCGGAGCGCGCCGTCCTCAACGGTCAGCACCGCGGTGTCCACCGCCACCGACGGCCGCGGATAGTCGAACAGGGACGGGGCGGGAGAGTTCTTCGAGGCCTTCACAGCATTATTTATTTCAGTATTGCGTTAAAGATTCAAGCGGTGCATACTGATGTCAATTAGCTCAGATTTGAGCTAAAGATCTGAAGGAGGTCATCATGAACGTTCCACAACTGCACGTCGGGGCCGGCACCGCGCTCGGCCCCCTGAGCATCTTTCCCGTCTGGACAGCAGGCGCCGGCGAACTCGGCATCAGCAGCGGCACCCACGTCGACGTCGCCGTCACCGAGCTGGCCAGCGCTCCGCAGGTCGCCAAGCTCACCGTCACCAACAACGGCGCCCGCGCCGCCCTCCTGCTCGAAGGCGAGCTGCTCGAGGGCGGCCAACAGCACCGGACCTGCGCCCGGGATGTCGTCCTCGGGCCTGGCGAGACCCGCGACATCGACACCTACTGCGTGGAGGCCGGCCGCTGGGAAGGCGCGCACAGCCACCGCCGCCAGTCCCGTCGGGCGCCACTCAATGTCCGGTCCGAACTCGTCGCCACGCTTGCGGATCCGGGTGGCGCAGGCCGCCAGGGGCGCATCTGGAACCGAGTAAGCCGCTTCGACGCCGCCCGGGGCCGCTCCGCAACCAGTTCCCTGCTGGAGCACATGGACCGGTTCTCCGCCGAGCCCCGGCGGAACAGCCGGGTCGATGCCAACACCGCCCCGGCTCCGCTAGAGGGCCAGCGAGGCGTGGTGATAGGGCTCGGCACGCTGCCGCTCCTGCTGGAGGTCTTCGGCACGCACACGCTGTTCCGCCGCCATTACCGCCAGCTGGTCGAGTCGGTGCTGCTGGACCTGGAGGTCCTGCCAGCGCACGTGATGGCGTCAGGTCCGATGCCCGCGCAGCGGGCCCGTGACTTCGCCGCCGCGGTCCAGGCCGTGGAGTTCGGGGCGTTCGACGGCGGCATGCCGGCTCTTGAGGTCCGGAACCACGGTGCCCTGCGCAGCCGCAACATCGCACACACCGCTGGACACCTCGCGGCGGCGGGCATCGCCGTCGCCCTCCCCCAGCGCAAACCCGAGCTGGCCCACCTGACCGGCTGGAACACCAACCACCCCCTGATGGAGATCGCATGAAACTCAGCTCATTGCAGAAGGACCGCGCCGCCGGCGTCCTGGTCACCCTAGCCGCAGGCGACGCCCTCGGCGCCGGCTACGAATTCGGCGCACCGCTGCCCGACGGCACCGCGGTAAGCATGAAGGGCGGCGGCCCGTTCGGCTTCGCCCCCGCCGAATGGACCGACGACACGTCCATGGCCATCGCGATTGCCGAGGCCTTCCTCGATTCCTTCTCGGCGTCTGGCTCCCCTTCCGCGCTCGACGGAACCGTCCGGGCCTGGACGGCGTGGGCGGCGGACGCCAAGGACGTGGGGGCACAGACCAGCGCCGTCATCGCGGCGGCGCGCCGGGCAGCCACTGCGGCGGGCCGCAGCGACGTGGACGCCGCGGACTTCCTCTCCGCTGCCGCCGAGTTTCATGCCCGCACCGGCCGGAGCGCCGGCAACGGCTCGCTCATGCGCACCGCTCCCCTGGCGCTGGCCTACCTGGACTGCGACCCGGAGGAGTTCATGGCCCAGGCCGCGGCCGTCAGCGCCCTGACTCACGGGGACCCTGACGCGCGGGAGGCCTGCGGCCTGTGGTGCGTCGCCATCCGGCAGGCGGTGCTCAACGGCGAGCTGGATGTCCGGGCGGGGCTTGCTTTTCTACCGGCCGGGCGTGCGTCTGTCTGGCTGGAGCGGATAGAGGTGGCAGAGCGGTCCCGGCCGCGGGACTTCCCCCGCAACGGCTGGGTGGTGGAGGCATTCCAGGCAGCGTGGAGCGCCATCCACTACTCCTCCGCTTCCGCCGTTGGCCCCGCGCATCTCCGCTCTGCTCTGGAGGAAGCGGTCCGGGGCGGCCGCGACACGGACACGGTGGCCGCCATCGCCGGCGGGCTGCTCGGCGCCGCCTACGGCTACTCCGCCGTGCCGTTCGAGTGGCGCCGGCATCTGCACGGCTGGCCTGGGCTGCATGCACGCGACCTGATGATGCTGGGCATGGAGCTCGCGCGCGGCGAGGGCCGCCGTCTTGATTCCTGGCCGCGGGCCGCCGCGCAGGACTACAGCATGTGGGGACGTACCGAAGCGCTGGTCCGGCACCCGCACGACGACGGCGTCTGGCTAGGAGGGGTACGTTCCGTCGCCCGGGCGGCGGACTTGGGGATCGACGCCGTGGTGTCCCTCTGCCGGCTGGGCACGGAGGATGTTCCCTCAGTCGCCGCGGCGGACCACGCGACGTTCTGGGTGATCGATTCCCTTGACGCCGGAGACAACGCCCATCCCGACTTCGTGCTCAGGGAGGCCGCGGCCGCCGTCGAACGCTACCGGGCGGAAGGCAAGACGGTGCTGCTGCACTGCGTGCGGGCGGAGTCACGGACGCCTACTGTGGCGGCGCTGTATGGGGCGAAGGCCGCTGGCGTGACTCCACTGCGAGCACTGGAAGACGTGCGGCGGGTCCTGCCCGGAGCGCGGCCGAACCCGTTGTTCATGGAGCTGCTGGGCCGTCCGTAAACCCCAGCCGGCGGCGCGGCAGCTAATCCTGCATCACAGTTGCGAAATTGTCCGAACCTGCTGGTAAGAATGTGACCATGACAACAACTCCTGAACTCAGTCGGGAGCAGCGAGACGCCGCGATGGTGGAGCGCTACTCAAACGGTGAGACCCTCGACGCCATCGGGCAGAGCTTCGGCGTCACCCGCGAGCGCGTCCGCCAGATCATCGTCAAAGTCGGCGGTGCAAACGCTGAGGAATCCCGTCGGCAGCGAATAGCGGCCAAGGAAGCCGCACTCAAGGCTGCGCATGAATCGTTCCTTGCCCAGTACGCCGAACTCGCGCGTCAGATGGCCAGCCGCGGTGTCACCCGGCCGGACGCGATCCTGAAACTGCAAGCCCTCTACCCTGAGATTGACGTCGACTTGGCCGAGGATGCTTTGAAGTCGTGCACAATCGTCTTCGACAAGTACCAGGCCGAGGATATCTTTTCCAAGGAAGTCATCGCTGCCGGCATCTGGTACCTCCTCGGTTCGGAGCTGGGCCTGCCTCCCAACTTTGCTTACGCTGCTGTTCACCTTGACCTCGAGGTTGTCACCGAACTGCGGGCCGTTCTCTCTTCTGCGGAGGTCTCTGCAAGGGACACCGCCACGATCCTTGGAATCATCGGTGCCGCCCAGGAGCATGTAGTGCAGAACCCGGGCGTCAGCATCACCCGCAAGCGGTATGACGCCCTGCGCGAAGAGCTCGTAGGCGCCTTCGGGCTCGTGTCCAGGCAAGGTGCGACACCATGGCCGCCCACTCACCAGACTGTGACCAAACGCTTCCACGGTTGGAACGACGCCTTGGAGGCCATGGGCATCGGAACATCCTCTCTCGGCCGCAGCAAGGGTCTCCTAAAATTCACTGAAGCCCAGTACGCCGACGCCGTCAGCGACTTCTGCGTAGAGATGAACAGCGCGGGTCTGAAACCCACAGTTGAGCGATACGACGCTTGGGCCAAACTCGAGATCGCCGCTGGGCGCAACAGGCCCTCCGGTGCATCGGTGCGGAACATCTACGGGACATGGCTAGACGCTGTCCGTTCAGTTCAGAAGTAGAAGGGATGTCATGGAGGCAATTAATTCCGGCCCTATCATGAGTGGCATTATTCCTCCACCCGGCTGGTTCGTTGATCCCGACGCGTTGAGGAAGGCTTATCGGAGCGGCGATCCGTTTCGAACACTTGCGGCAGCTTTTGGCGGCAGCGTCAATGACATCTCCTACACGATTACGGACCAGTCAGATTCCGGAGACGACCTCGAGCGTTCAAGATCTATTCAACGGCGAAGCCTTGCCACCACCGGGGTGCTCGCTGGCCACGAAGACATGGTCGAAAGGCTGTTTGCAGCTGACATTTCTAGGGAAGACATACCGAAAGTTCTGTCAGCCCTCGGCATCGATGTGGATATTGACATCGCCGTCGAACTGCTAAACATTCCGGGTGTCCCCGGAGGCCAACTTGAAGAACCCCTCCCCCCGCGACGGCTGGGCGACAAACTCAGCCTGCTCTACATCACAGGTAAGTATCACGGAATCGAACCGGACTACGAGCTTGCGCTAGGCAAGATTTCACTTAACGCTGTAACAAAACTCCGGGAGCTTTTGCACCCGGTCCTCCCTTACCGGCGCCTCGCTGAGATCCTGGCAGTCATAGAGACAACGGCGCTCGCGATCCGGGCCCGAACGATCACGACACTCGCTTACGCCGATTACGACGCAACAGTCCAAACGCTCTCCCGGCGTCGGGTCACAGCCACAAACGATCCGGCTGACCCATGGCCGGTTCCCGCATCCACCCTCCGGCGAAGGTACGGTCATGGATTCTGGGAGGAAGCGCTGAGAGCAGCGGGTCTGCGGCTTGCCTCCGGCGCGGACCGCTTCAACGAGATCGATTATTTTGATGCCCTCGACAACTACACCGAAGAATGCATCGAATTCGAGTATCCGATGGACATCGAAATCTACGATCGTTGGGTCATTGCCGAAACGGCGACGCGCCAAGAACGCCCCTCAGCGGTGGAATTTATCCGCCGCTATGG
The DNA here is from genome assembly GCF_056395905.1 of Arthrobacter sp. 05T444. Classification (NCBI taxonomy): domain Bacteria; kingdom Bacillati; phylum Actinomycetota; class Actinomycetes; order Micrococcales; family Micrococcaceae; genus Arthrobacter; species Arthrobacter sp. 05T444. The sequence continues at coordinate 104,744 of NZ_JBFTKK010000010.1, read as the reverse complement.
GAGCTGGGCTGCCGCGCTAAACTCCGTCCTCCCGCAAGATGGCCAAGAGGAAACTAAACCAGACGACGGGGTGCCCAAGTACGTTGACTACGATTCCGGCTGGGGAACGTTGGAGGAGCTGGAGGAATGGGAGGAAAACCTGGACAACGACTGGCGGACCGCCGGGAAACTCATAGGCCAGCTCGTTGAAGCTATGCCCGCCGATTCTTTTCTGCATATACGATACGCCGCCCCCGCAGGTCGACAGCCCGCTCCGTACGCACGTGCGACGACCGGGTCCGAAGGGGTCTGCTGCGAAATTGTCTCGGATGCCGGTCTGACCCCGCACCAATGGCGCCTAAGCACGCATCGCCTATCCGATGACGGCTGGTCGGCTCCAAACGGAGATAATGTCAACTGGCACAAGGCAGGCGTGCCTCGTACTGAGGCCGCTATACAAATCCTCAACGGAATCCGTTTCGGTCGCGTCCCGGTGGAGGCGAGCGAGTTGGCGTGGAGCGTCGGGCATGTTCCGGATGGTTCCGGCCCCGCCAGCGGCGTCACGCTGGCGGCGGCTCTTCGAGGGGTGGTCCAGACCGTCGGGAATGCAGCTGAACAAACCGGGGAATCAGGACCATAACTTTTGCCGGACCATAAGGTCTAGGTGAGTAGATGCTGACGATTGTAGACAACCTCGCGGATCACATTGACATTCGACGATGTCATCGGCCCCATGGCGTGATGAGGCTGCTGCCACTGAGGTGCGGGGTGGGGAACCTGCGGCGCGGCCATTACAGGAGCGCTCTGGAAATGGTCAGTCCACTGCGTCCCGTCAAACCAGCGTTGGCGACCAGGAGTCGTTTGATCGTCGTACCATCCAGCTGGTGGAGTAGTCATAGAATTCCCGGCCTTCCCGTTCTAATGGCCACCCATGCCCGCGACTGCAGTGACTTTACTGCACTACGCTCCATCGGGTAAGAAGACCATGAAAAACTGGTCAACCACCTAAGATGATCAACAATGCGCGGCATGGTAGCCGTCATAGGGCATGGGGGCACAGTGAGGTGTATTCCGGAAAAACCGGAGTTCGGCGACGGACAAGTGGCCGAGAAGGTCGTGTGGGAGGCCCTTAGGAATAGCCTGCCGGATGACTGCGTGTTGGCCCATTCCGTCCAGGTACGGGATGGTCGCGCTGAGCATGAGATCGACCTGCTGGTGCTGTGGCCCGGGGTCGGCATGGCTGCGATCGAAGTCAAGGGCGGGAAGGTCGGCGTCGAGAACGGGCAGTGGTATCAGTCCGATAGGGGCGGTAAGCACGATATCAAGAGCCCTGTCGCGCAGTCCCAAGGGTCGTTGCACGCTTTCAGAAGCTGGCTCGAAAGCCGGATCGGCTCCCGGCTCAGCAGCCGCTTCGCCTACCTGGTCAGCCTTCCGTACACCGCCGTGCGCAGGGACTGGACCATGGCCGGGTGCCCCCGTTCGCTGATACTCGACGAAACGGACATGAAGTCACCGGCCGACTTGATCAGACAAGCCATAGAGCACGAAGGCAGCGGCGCCACCACCCTGGCGCCGGTGTTCCTGGAACGGATTCTTCCCCACCTCACTGGGGACCTAAATACTCACTCCGACGACTCAGTGGATCCACAGGAAGCCGAGGACGCGCAGGACCATCTCACGGAGCGGCAGGCCGTGCTGCTGCAGGCCACCAGGTCCCTGGAGCGGGTGAGGTTCACCGGCGGAGCGGGCAGCGGCAAGACCTGGCTTGCCCTGGAGAAGGCAAAGCTCCTCTGCAAACAAGGCAAACGGGTGGGCCTCTTCTGCTACAACAAGGGACTGGGCCAGTACCTGCAGCAGCAAGTATCCGGCTGGCGGCAGCAGAAACCTGTCTTCACAGGCGAATTCCACGAATATGTACGAGGGCTGGGCGTCCCGGACGGTTCTGAGCCGGACTACTTCGAGGAGGAAATGCCTCGTCTCCTGAAGGAGCTTGCGGCGAGCATGGACTCGCACGAGCGGCTGGACGCCGTTGTCGTTGATGAAGCGCAAGACTTTGCGCCGCTGTGGTGGGAGTCGCTGCTCGCCTGCACCACAAATCCTGACGGGGGCGAGGTCTACGCATTCATGGACGATCGCCAGGACGTCTACCGGAGGTGGGGCGGAGCAGCATCCGGCACTAACCATCCGACGGCTGATCTTGTGCCGATCCACATCGACGAGAATCTTCGGAACACCCGCAAGATTGCCGAGACGTTCAAGTCCTTCGCCGGCGAGCACTTCACGCCGCGCGGGGGTACAGGCCTCCCTGTCCGGAGGGTCGAATGCTATACCGAAGACGCCATCGAGGAGGCCGATAACTGCGTTGAGGCGCTCATGGACGAAGGCTGGGCCAACAACCAGATTGCTCTCCTGACCACCAAGTCGCGGCACCCGGAGCACCAGCAGTTCTTCGACAACGGCTCTATCGCCGAGTACTGGCTCGACTTCCACGCAAACAATGACGTGTTTTATGGCCATGTGCTGGGCTTCAAGGGCCTCGAGCGCTCCGTCGTGGTGCTGTGCGTCAACGGCTTCAAGGACATGGAACGGGCTGCGGAGCAACTCTATGTCGGGCTTTCCCGAGCGCGGAGCCTACTGGTGGTTGTCGGCGACGGCGCCTTGCTAGAGGAGGCCGGCGGCCGGGAGTTGAAGATGGCGCTGTCGAAGGCGGAGTCATGGCAGCCTCCTATGGCGTGACGCCACCGGTAGTCGCGCTTTGGCGAGCACGACGGCGGGCAGTTCAGTTTTTGTCAGACCCGCCCCATAGTCTTCACTCACTAAGTTCCAACCCGTCCAATGGGGGATGAAATGCCAGAACTTGCCGACGACGCGTCGCACCCGGTCACTACGCTGACCCGGGCGCCCGAAACGGTTACTGCCGCGTCAGTTCCGACTGAGTACGACTACGCCTTCCTCTACACCTGGCAGCAGGAGGCACTGAAGGCGTGGCACTCCAATGCACGCCGTGGAGTGATCGAGGCAGTCACCGGCGCCGGTAAGACGCGCGTCGGCATCGCGGCCGCGTTTGAAGCGGTCAGGCAGGGCATCAAGGTCCTCATCCTGGTGCCCACTGCGGAGCTCCAAGGCCAGTGGCTGTCCTCCCTTCAGCGTGACCTGCCCAGAGCCCGGCGCGGGGCGCTCGGCAACGGCCGCTCGGACTCGCTGGATCAGGTCGACATCCTTGTGGCGATTGTGCACTCAGCATCCAACCGGGAGACCCTGCGGAGCCACAAGGCCGGGTTGATCATCGCCGACGAGTGCCACCGCTACGCCGCGCCGATGTTCACCGGCGCGCTTCAGGAGGGATACGCCTGGCGGCTTGGGCTCACTGCCACCTATGAACGCTCCGACGGGGAGCACGAAAACCTGCTGACGCCGTACTTCGGAGGGGTCGTCTACAACCTCTGGTACGACCGGGCACTGCGGGACGAGGTGATTGCGCCCTTCGACATCGCGCTGGTCGGCGTCGACCTGACCGCTACCGAACAAGTGTCCTATGACGAGTTCTCCGACACGATGCTTGAGACGGCACGCCACTTGGAATCCTACGCCGGCATCCCGCGTCGGCCTTTCCACCAGTTCATCGCTGCGGTCGCTGCGCTGGCAGCGTCCGATTCCCCGAGCCGAGAGGCGACACTCGCCCGCAGGTACATGCGCGCCATGTCATCCCGACTCACGCTGCTGGCCGAGGCACGGACCAAGTACCTAGCCTTGGCCGCGTTGAAGGAGACCGTGGATCAGTCTCACGGCACACTTGTTTTCACCCAGACCCAGGAATCCGCGCGCCGGGCCGAGGAACTGTTCACCTCGATGGGCACCAAAGCGTCGGCGCTTTTCAGCGGTATGGCCAAGGATGACCGGAAACAGGGCATGGAGGACTTCCGCAGCGGTGCCTCGCAGATTCTCGCAGCGCCACGCCTCCTCGACGAAGGCATTGACGTTCCGGAAGCCGATCTCGGCATCATCGTGGCGGCCAACCGGAGCCAGCGACAGATGGTGCAGCGGCTGGGACGTGTCATCCGCAAGAAGGCGGACGGACGTGTGGGCCGCCTGGTTGTCCTCTACTCCAAGGGCACCGTCGAGGATCCGGATGTGCAGGGCGAGGAGTTCCTCGGCAAAGTGCTGCCATTTGCCCGCGAGGTCGACTTCTTTGACATCAAGACCGACCTCAGCCGGCTGCAGGAGTTCCTCCGCCAACCGGAGCCGGAGCAGCCGCCGGTTCCGGAGCCCGAACCGGTCACGCCGGTGGGTGGGAGCGGCACCCAGGCCGGGGAAATAAGCCCAGATGGAGCCGACCGAGAGCCGGGGGAGGATTTTCCAAGTGTCCCAGCGCCGGACAACCTCACCTGTGAACCGCTCCCCGGCGATGTGGACGAAGCCGAGCCCACGTCCTTTGATCTCGAAGACCACGAGTGGCCGGAGGAACTTGCCGGCGTGGAGGGCTTCAGCGAAGATGCCGTATCCGACTACATGCGGCGCGCCGGACGGGCTGATCTTCTGACTGCAGAGCAGGAAGTGGAGCTTGCGCAGGAAATCGAGGCGGGGCTTTTCGCCACGCACCTCTTGGGGGACGGCGCTCCCCGCGGCCGCCGGGAAGCACGGGAGCTCCGCGCGATTGCTTTGCTGGGTGAGCGCGCCGCCGACGCCCTGCTGGAGGCGAACCTTCGACTCGTCGTGTCGATCGCAAAACGGTACATGGGCCAGGGGCTGGATTTTCTGGACCTCATTCAAGAGGGGAATATCGGTCTGCACCGAGCTGTCTGCAAGTTCGACTACGCCTTGGGCTACAAGTTTTCGACGTATGCGACCTGGTGGATCCGCCAGGCCGTAACGCGGGGCTTGGCGGATCAGGGACGCCTGATCCGCCTTCCCGTTCACATGGTGGAGCAAATCCACAAGGTCCAATCGGTGCAGCGCTCGGCAGCCCTGGAGGGAGAAAACTGCAACGTTCAGGAAGTCGGCCGACGCACGGGAAACACCGCGGAGAAGGTCGAATACCTTCTGAACTTGGACAGGCCAGTGCATTCACTGGACATTCTTGTTGCAGACGGCCGAGGCGGATTCGAACCGCTGGCAGAACAATTGGTGGATCTTTTTCACGCGAACGTCATTGACCGCATCGTCAGCGAACAGCTGAAGGCGCAGATCTACGCAGTTCTCGACACTCTGACTGAGCGCGAGTCGGGCGTGATTGCACTGCGCTTCGGACTCGCAGACGGCGAGGAAAAGACGTTAGACGCAATAGGTAAGGTGTACGGGGTGACGCGAGAACGTATTCGCCAAATCGAATCCAAAACGATGAGAAAACTGCGTCATCCCTCACGATCTTTTATCCTGAAGGGATATCTGTCTGACTTCGAAGCTGCCGCCTCTGGCCCAAGCCTTGCCGGCTCGACTGAAAGCCCATCCGAAAAACTTGGTGACGCACCAGCGCCGGCCGCGTGAGACCTCTCCGCGAAGCGCGGGCGTCGGGCGTCACCGAGCCAGCGTATGCGGTGAGACACATTTGTCAGACCCTGCCGCTAGCGTGATAGAAACGACCACCAGTCAATGCATGGGGGATTAATGAAGATCGAGTTCGGGTGGCACCTGGACCGGGCGCCCTGGGCCTATACCCAACCGGGCCTCAACCGCATCCGCGTGGGCCGAAAAAACTTCACTGCGCTGCTGCAGACGCGCCTAGGCATCACTCGCCCTGACACCGGGCACGCCGAGCGTGTCAGCCAGTATCTGGAGCGGCTTCGGTCCGTTGACTCCTCCGGCGCGTGGTTCCACGACTCGTTCGAGGTTGACCCCTGGTCCACGGCGCAGGAGCTGCTCGCCGCCCGTGACGACGCCGTCGCTAACGGGTGGGATGGCTCGCTCTCCGAGTGGCAGCCAGGCCTGCCGGAACCCTCTCCGTTGCTGCGGACGCTGGCGGCAGCGGAAAGCGCGTGTGGGCAGCTCGCGCCCTCCTTGTCCGATGACGTCGCCGAGCTGGTAACGGCGCTCGACTCGCCCCTGCCGCTCGGCATCGAGGAACTCGTACTTCAGCACGCCGAGAGCACGTTCCCAAAGATCTGGCAGTGCATCATCGGCAAGCTGCGTGACCGCGGAGTCCGGGTCAGCGAAGCGATGCCCGCAAACCGCCAGCCACGGCTCACTATCCTCACCGCTGAAACGGAGTGGGAAGCCGCGGAACACAGCGCTCGGTGGCTCGCCGCCGGCGAGAATCAACGCACCGCCGTCGTCTCCTCAGACAACACTGCTGTCCTGGACGCTTATCTGACTGGCCACGGCCTGCCGGCTGTCGGCGTAGGCGCCCCATCCGTCTGGCACCCACAAGACCAGCTGATTCCGCTCTTTTTCGAGGTCATCTGGGCTCCTGCCAACGTTCAGCTCCTCGCCGAGCTCCTGACCCTGCCGGGCTCACCGGTGCGAGGGGCTGCCGCCCGCCACCTTCTTGGTGCTCTGGGGGCAGAGCCGGGGATCGGAGGCGAAGCATGGACTGCTGCTATCTCTGCCATCGCCGCCGACGAGCATCTCGGTCCCGACCTTGCGGCTGCGCTGGACCGACTCTTTTGCACTGGTCTTCTCGTCGAGGAAAACGGCGTGAGCGGCACTGAGCTTGCTGAAAGGGCAGGATGGCTCGCGGGCCGCTTGCGCGCCCGTGCCTCCAAAGACGACTCCGCCAAGGCCACCGCTTCCCTGTTGCAGCGGATCCTGGCACTCGTGGCACCGTTCCCGCGCGTCTCGCGCCGGGATCTGCGCCGCATCATCGCAGCCGTCATAACCCCTTCGTCGGGTGCGCTCAAGCCGGCAGAAGCTGCACCATGGTTGCGGCTCGGTCATCTGGCCGAGCTGACTGACGACGTTGACCAAGTGATCTGGTGGGGTTTCCAAAGCAGCCGGACGCCGTCCGTCCGACGCTGGGATGCCCACGACATCGAAGCCCTGTCCCGGGTGGGTGTATTCCTGCCAACGCCGGAAGAAATCAGTGCCTTGGAGATCGGCCAGACTCTCGCTGCCGCCAGCCGGGCCGGAGACCTGGTCCTCGTTCAGATCGAACAGCGCGACGGCGAGCGGGAGCAAGTCAATCCGCTGCTGGAGGCTTTCGCCGCTGCGCAGCCGAGCCTAGCCGAGGAGTCCCTCTCTGACCGTCTCGACGGGCTTACGCGCAGGCCCGGAGCACTCACTGACGCCACCGGCCGCTGGTCCCTCGCAGGCCGTCAGATGCAGCTCGCTCCGGTCGCCCAGCACCGCCCCGTCGCACCACCGGCCGTGCACGACGTCGGACCTAACCCTGCGTTCGTCCCGGACGGTCTCTCCTCGACGCAGCTGTCCACGCTGCTCGGCTGCTCGCTGGCATGGGTGCTCAAGCACAAATCTCGCCTCCGCGTCCCTGCCGCTGCTAGTGTGCCGACCGACAACCAGATGCTCGGGATCTTCGCCCACAAGGTTGCCGAGGTGCTACAGGTCCAGCTCCGGGCCGAACACCGGGCGGTTCCGGAGCAGGACCAGGTAAGGACTGCCGTCGACCGCCTCTTGCCGCAGCTTGCCTCAGAGCTGCTGCTGCCCGGCCAAAAGAGCCGTCTGGCCGGTGTGCGTGCCACCGTCGAAACCACCGTCATGACCTTCTTTGAACAGCTGCAGCGCGGCGGTGTGGTGCTGCAGGAGATGGAGAAGGGCTTCGAAAAAGACCTGCACTTCACCGCAGGGGGAAACAACTACACGGTCCCCGTCACGGGCCGGGCGGACGCGGTCGGCATCGACGCTGCGGGCCGGACCGTCGTCGTTGATCTCAAGTGGACCAACGGCGAGAAGTACCGTCGCGAGGAAATTCAGCGCGGGGAGGCCCTTCAGCTAGCGCTGTACCAGTGGGCCTTCAGCCCTAGCGAGTTGCCGCCGGACTCACCCACCGCTTATTTCATGCTCAAGCAGGGACGATTCGCATCGGCGCACCCGGAATTCGGTTCCACGATCCAGCCGATCCAGACCCCTTCGCGGCTGTGGCAGCAGACCATGCGGGCGGTTGATTTCACCGTTGAGGAAGTGCTCGCAGGACGGGTAACGGCAGCGGCGCCGGCAGCCAACTCCCTGGCTGATGACGAACCCGATGCGGCGGCAAGCGCAGAAGACAGCGACCGCCTGCATGTGAAGCCGAACTGCAAGTACTGCGACTTCGGCAGCCTCTGTGGACTTAAAGGGGATTACTCATGAACCTGCTGGACAACGTCACCATGGTTTCGGCGAGTGCCGGCACCGGGAAGACATTTACGCTCACAGGCAAGATTGTCGACCAGATCTCCACCGGGCTGCCGGCGGGGGCCATCATGGCCACCACCTTCACCAAGAAGGCAGCCGGGGAGCTGCGCGAGCGGATTGCGGCCCGTCTCCTTGAGCAGGCAGACGCCACGGACGATGCCGGTTCCGCGGCCGCGCTGCGGCTCGCCTCCCAGCAGTTGCCCGCGAGCCTCATCGGCACGGTCAACAGCGTGTGCGGCCAGCTGCTGCAGGAACACGCCATCGACGCCGGCCTGTCCCCTGCCCTTGAAGTCATCGGCGAGGAGCAACTCTCCAGTATTTTCCGCCTGGCCACGGATGAAGTCCTGGCCGAACACGCCCCCAGCATCCTGACCATCGCAGGACGCATGGGGACAGACGGCAGCGGAGCGCGGGACGCGACAACATGGCAGGATACCGTGCGGGCCATCGTGGATGCCGCCCGGACCAACCTGCTCGGAGCGGAGGACCTGGCAGCCTGCGCGGAACGGTCCTGGACCGGTCTCCGCGAGCTGCTCGACGCTCCCGGCGCAGACGAACGCGGTGAGTGGCTGCGGTCCCTGCGCAGCACCGTGCCCGATCTTGAGGCCATGGTCCGCGATGGCAAGACGCCTGCCGGGAAGAAGGTGACCACGACGTCGGCCATTTTTACCGAACACGTGCCCAAGATTCTCCACAAGATTGCCTCCATGGGTCCCGTGGAGGACATCTCCTGGGAGACTTGGCGAGGGGTTGTGGGGTCCGCAGCGCCGTCCGCAGTCAAAGCACTCTTTGCCCCTGTAACCGGCGCCATCAAGGAAGGCCTCCTCGCCAACCCCGCCTTCCACGATGATCTGGAGCAGTACATTCGGCGCATGTTTGCCTGCGCTGAAGAATGCCTCACCGCCTACTCGGACTTCAAACGGCTGCACGGCCTGATGGACTTCGTAGACCAGGAGACTCTGGTCCTGAAGCTTGCCCGGGAAAACGAGGCCTTCCGCCGCTCCTTCCCATCGCGCATCCGCTTCCTGGTGGTGGACGAGTTCCAGGACACCAGTCCTCTGCAACTGGAGCTCTTCCTTCAGCTCAGCAGGCTCGTAGAGGAAGCTGTCTGGGTGGGCGACCCGAAGCAGGCCATTTACGAGTTCCGGGGCACGGACCCCGAGCTCATGGAGGCTGTGGTCAAAGAAGTCAGCCACCGGGAGCAGCTGTCACACACGTGGCGTTCCCACCAGGCCGTCGTTGACCTGAGCAACGCGGTGTTCGAGCCGGTGTTCGAGTTGCACGGCATGCCGGCCGCGACCGTCCACCTTGAGCTCCCGGACGCTCATTCAGGTTGGTCTGCCGGTACGCTGGAGGCCTGGACGCGGCCGCAGACGAACGACGGCGAACGGCTGAAGGCAACAGCGGCCGGCGTGGCGGCCATGTTGGGGCGCCGGCCAGAGCTGAACCCCAGCGACGTCGCGGTGCTGGCCCGGTCAAACGCCGACTGCGTGGCACTTTCGGCAGCACTCCATGAGTTGGGAATCCGCGCCAGCCGCAATCCGCGCATGCTGTCCGACTCCCGGGAAGTGCAGCTGGCCCGCGCAGGCATGGCGTTCGTAGCTGACGGGTACGACACCGTCGCCCTCGCCGAGATCGTGGCCCTGCACCCGGGGCACTCCGCTAACGCAACCTGGCAGCAGGAGCTGCTGTCGGCCGCAGATCCTGAGCCCATACTCGGAAGGTGGAAAGAGGACCCCGTTCTCAAAGCCTTGGCTGCCCTCCGTGAACGGGCAGCAACAGCCACGCCTACGGAGGTCTTCGAGGCTGTGGTGGGTGCACTCGGGCTGCCCCGTTTGATCGCGGCATGGTCCTCCCCGGCCACCCGGTTGAGAAACCTGGACGCGGTCCGTGGTGTCATCAAGACGTACTATGAGCGCTGCCTCGCACTTCGCTCACCGGCAACCCTCCGCGGCTTCCTCACGTTCTTCGGCTCAGAGGAACAGCGGTCCGCCGACAACGCCGGAAGTGACGTTGTCAACGTCTTCACCTATCACCAGGCCAAGGGACTCGAATGGCCTGTCGTCATCCTCGAGGGGCTTGATAAGGACCTGAGGTTCGCGGCGTTTGGCGCAGCAGTAGAGCAGGACGGCGCCTTCGACCTGGCCCGACCTCTGGCCGGCCGCTGGATCCGTTTTTGGCCCAGCCCTTTCCCCTACAACGGGTCTACGCTCGATGCCCGGGGAAAGACGAGCGACGTCGCGAGCCGTGCTGAGGAACGCGACCGCCGGAACATGACCAGGCTCATGTATGTGGGCATGACCCGCGCCGTCGAAACCACCGTGCTTACCGGCCAGACAACGGCGCCGGGGCTGCTCAACAAGCTGGGTGTTCCGTCGCTCGTGTCGTGGTCGCCCGGCGACGGGGACAGCTCGGACGGTGCCATCCTGGTTGCAGATGGGACGATCCTCGCAGCACGCGTAGAAGAACTCGACCCCGTAGACGCGTCACTTCCGGCTGCAGCTCGGATGCCCCAGTTCTCCGATGTGCCCGTTGATCTACCGACCATGGTGCCACGTCCGGCTCGCTTCGCAGCGTCCTCCCTGGATTCCGCCGGACACGCAGCCTCGGTCAATGCTGTGGCAGAACTCGGTCCCCGGCTTGCGGAGCATGGATCGGACGACTGGGGCGCAGTCGGTAGTGCCGTGCACGCCTATCTCGGGACGCAGTTCTCGGTGCTCAACCCGACGGAACAGCGGGACCTCGCCGGGCGGATCGTCAAACGCTGGCAGGTGGAGGGAACGATCGACCCGTCACTGTTGCTCAGTGCAGGGATGAGGTTCGAGTCCTATCTGGACGCGGAATTCCCCGGCTGGGTCAGGCACCGCGAAGCCGCGATAGGGTGGCGACCGAACAACCAGGTCATGGAAGGCTGGATCGACCTGCTGTTGGAAGGTCCCGACGGATTCGTGTTGGTTGATCACAAGACCTACCCGGGCAATGACCCAGAAGGACATGTGCGCGACAAGTACCTTGGCCAGATGGCCGCATACCGGAATGCGGTTCTCGCCGCGACGGGGAAGCCCGTGCTGCGGACACTTATCCATTTCCCGGCGCTGGGACGCGTTTACGAGATCAGCGAGATTAATGACCAGTCTCTGACGATGAAGTAATGCCGCGGGCGGCACTGCAGCTCACTGATAAACGTGGAGTGCCGCCCCGTATCCGAGTGGCAGTCCGTGGCCGTTCAGCCAGGACACCATCACCTCTGAGGTTCCGGCCAGAGTCAGGTTCTGTGAAGCAGAGACACCTCCGAAGGGCCTGTTGCCGGCTTCATCTGATGCCGACCCCAACCCCACGCGCCAGTAGCGTGTGGTCCCGCGGCATATCTGGGCAACCTCCACCTGGTAGCCGCTTCCCGTGTTCATGGCTTGGGCATATCGCCCGATCGGCTGTCCATTGAGGCCCTTCGTTTGCACGACCAGCCAGTCGCCGTCGCGGGAAATGCCCTAAATCAGTGCGACCAGGTGGGACGCGGACTTCACATCGTGCCAATCTGTGTACAGCCGGTTGACCTGAGCTTTCCACTCCAGCGCTTCCTCCGGCTGAAGGTCCAGCATTAGCTCCAGCGCGGTCTCCGGACGGGTCATCGTATGCATCACGTCGGCTCCTTTCATTGTTGACCGATGCACCCATTGTCGGCGTCCCCACTGACATTTCTTCCGGCCCCCGTGTAGGCCAGAATGTCAGAGGCCGTTGATAGTCTGCCCGTGTCGTTGAAGAAGGGCCGCTGCCCCGGAAAAGGTGGTTCCAAATGGGAAATAACGAAGCCAACCCGGAAGTTCCTGCAGCGAAGGCGATCGCAACTATCGCGCACCGGTTCCAAACGGACAAGATCGGCGTGCCGTACATTGAGCACCCGCGCCGCGTGGCCGCGACGTTGAGTGACCCGAAGTAGGTCGCCGCTTGGCTGCACGACGTCATCGAGGACTGCGGCGTCGCCGCCAAGGATCTGGTGACCGCCGGCATCAGTGAAGAGGTGGTCGAGGCAGTCTGCCTGCTTACACGGACGGACGACAACGAAGGCGACGCGTGCTACGTGTCTATTCGCTCGAACCCGATTGCCTTGGCTGTGAAACTGGCCGACATCGAAGACAACACCGATCCGAAGCGGACGGCCAGCTTGGACGCCGCGCGTCGGCTAAAGCTTGCAGACAAGTACAACAACGCCCTGCAGTTGCTGGGCCGTTAGAGCCGGTTTGAACTCCCAATCCGGTCGGCCGCAGTCACCACCAGCGGTGCCGGCACTCCGGGTTCTGGCACGCCCACTTGGGAACGCCGATCTCCACCTTGCCGGTAGCGGGATAGACCCTAGGCTCGTAGTCCATGCAGCAGCCGGCGAACTCCGTCTTCGGGTGCTCGGCTATAACATCCGGCATGATCATTCCGTAGGCGATCCGCCAAGACTCATGCCCGCAGACCGGGCACTTGCGGGTAGCCGTGCGCTTCTTGGCGGACTTCAGTTCATCGGTCATACACGCAAATTTATCCTTGGGCACGCACATTCGCAGCAGTTACAAAAGTTGTAGAGCGCCTCATCAATTTTTGTAACTTCCCCGCCAGCGGTGCTCCATCAACACGGTCTCGATTTGTTTCTCTGGCATCAGCCCGAGTTGCACGATCACGGCGAGAATGACTACTACCTCCCCAAGAGTCGCTGACGGAGAGCTAACTGCCGACACCCTCGTGATTATGAACGACGCTCAGGGAGGTTTGTGGCCGTAGGGACCCCACACTTGCCTGTCAGGCTAGTGCAGCACAAATATTTATGCTCGTCCCGGAGCTCTTCAGTGATGTCAGTCGGAAACTCCCGTCATTGACCAGGGTGTAAACAATTCGCCCATAGAACTGCGTACTGCTAGGCCCCTTGGGGTTGTCGCTGGGAAAGAGAATGATGCCGGCGGTGCCGGTTTCAGTAACTGTCAATGTTCCATCACCGTTATCGACTGTGGTCCGATTAGAACCGGTGGGTCGGATGGTGAGCGATTTCCCTGTGTCCAAGTTGGTGTATGTAAGCGTGTAGCCTCTGCCAGCCTGCAAAATGCGTACGGGGTCGCCCTGCCTGTCGACAAACGTCCTGACGGTCACATTTGAACCGGTTGCCTCGATGCCCAGAGCGAAATCCTCGCACGCTTGACCGGCAGGCACTTCCGCAGCGAAGTCCTCAACGGGCGGTTCTTTTATTGGAGGAGCGGCAACTGCACCTTGGGTGCCGACCAGTAAGCCAGAAGCTACTAGGGCGGACGAAGCAAAAAGATGGGCTTTGGTGTACTTCATTAGTGTCTCCATGCTCGGCGGCCGTCTTTGGCCGCAAAATAACAAGGCAAGTGGCGCACCATAAAGTGCGCTTTTGGAGTCAGCGCTGCCGTTACTTTTGACGACAATGAGAGGCCTAGCTTATGTCCGGATAGCGAAAATATGAAGACCGCAGGGCTATTGATTAATACTTCTTTCTGCCTTTAATGCAGATGGCGCCGGATGGCTAAGTCGCCTTCCCCGCGTCGCCGGCCCACCGTCCGACGATGTCCCGTTCACTGCACGGGCTGACGATGATCGCGGCATAGACCGGCCGGTTTCGTGACCTGCCCGTCGCAGACCTGACGAGCTCGGTTCGATGGATATCACCCGGTAGGCCCGGGGTCTGCCACTCGACTATTCGGCGATGACCTTCTCCGTGATTCGGGAGAAGGTGTATTTTGACATATTCACGCCGCAAACCTCGCCGAAGTGGGGGGATGGCTTAGTTCTTGTCCTTGTCCATCATGGTTGCCGCGTGATTCTGGTTGTCATTATCCACGGCGCAAAGAACGCATCCCTGGCCCGCGCCGAGCACCGACTTTAAAGGTTGGCGATGCCCTCGGGGCTAGCCTGGCGTGTTAGATCTTCCATGCCATACTCGTCACATTTTCGGCGGCCAACCAAACGTGAATGCAACGTATATGATTCAGCATGTAGTCAGCAAACACTCAGATACCCCTAAGACATTGCCATGCGGAACGACCAGTTCTTTTTGTCGTGCCTAGCGCTATGCGATGAGTGCAGTCATTATTTTTCGGCAAGGAGTAACCACTTTGAACAACCCCACTGGCGCCGATTCGGCCACGGACAAGATCGAAGACCAGGATATGCATCCCGAAGCGGCTCCCGATTCTTCCTCCGATTCTATTCCGGACCAGGCGGAGGGATCCGTCGAATCTCAGGAACCACCGACGAAGGTATGCCCAAAGTGCAGCGTACAAACCCAAACGGCAGGCAATTTTTGTCCGCATTGCGGTGCTGGGTACACGGGCCAGCGTCGGCTCCCGAAGCTCAGCAAGCGCCTGGTTCTTATTGCTGTCGGCGTTCTGATTGCGGTCATTGCGGGCGTCTCGATTGCGCTTAGCATTCAACACGACAATCAGGTGAATTCCGAAAAGGCTGCCGCGGCTGCGGCCGCGCAGGCGCAAAAGGAACGGGAGGCCGAGGAAACCCGCGCCGCGGCCGCTGCGGCGGCATCGGCGGCCGCAAAAGAAGAAGCAGACTCTGCGGAGCGAGAGAAGCGAAAGACCATTGTCGCGGCACTGGAGGGGTCTGTTCTGAAAGACGCTAAGTCTCGTGTCGATAGCGGTGTCCTCGACGGGCCCATTACACGCGCATCGTGCACGCCGCTGGGCGGAGGATCCACAGACGATCTGACCGCAATCACCGGCACCTTTGAATGCATCGCCGTGAACAAAACCGAAGCAGATGGTTCAGCTTCCGGCTACCGCTTTTCGGCCACAGTTAACTGGAATGAAGCCAGTTACTCTTGGCACCTCGGCAGCTGATTTCTGCCCTCTCCCATGGATATGCCTGAAGCCTCAGGGAGCAACTAATGTAGAAAAAGGCGGGTCCGCTGCTTCATGCGGTGGACCCGCCTTTTTCAAGTGGGATTCAGCATCGTCTCATGACCTAAGGCAGCCGCCGTTGCCGGAACATCGGGAACAGCTCCCGCACGCTCGCCACGGTCTCAAGTGAAACATCCACCGCCCGCACCCCAGGCTCAAGCCCGAGATCGGCTTCAACGACCCCCATGGGATCAATCAGGATGCTGCGGCCCACGGAGACCGGGGGTGCCTGGCACACCCCCGCCACGTACACGCTGTTCTCGATGGCGCGCGCCGCATTCAGGGCCAGCCACTGCTCTGTCTTGTGGGTGCCCGGCACCCAGGACGAGCACACGAGCAGGACCTGGGCGCCGGCGTCGGCCAGTGACCTTCCCATCTCCGGGAACCGCAGGTCGTAGCAGGTCATCAGACCGAAGCGCGCTCCCCCGGACTCGAACACCACCGGACTGGTGGACGGACCCGGCTTGATGAACGTCGATTCGCCGAAGCCCTGCGCGTCGAAAAGGTGGATCTTCCGGTAGAAAGCCAGCCGCTCGCCGTCGGGCCCGAAAGCCACCAGCGTGTTGTAGGCCTTTTGCGGCTCCTCCGAGGTTTCCACCACGCCCGCCACCACCGCGATGCTGTGGCGGTGAGCGGTACGGGCCAGTTCCTGGCAGACGGGACCATCCAACGGCTCGGCCATCTCGGGGAACGTCGCGTCCACCTTCTTCTTCTCATAGGTGGCGTATTCCGGGAAGGCGACAAGCGCGGCGCCGTCGAGCGCGGCCGCGGCGGCGAACCGGTCGATCGAGGCGAGGTTTGCCTGGATGTCGGTGCCCGACTCCAGCTGCCCGAGCGCTATCCTCACGGTGGTTCCTTCCCTTCGGTCGGTCAGCGCGGTTCCGGCTGGCGGCCCAAATTCAGACGTCCGGCTCAGGCGGCCGCCTCCACCGTCGCCTTTTCCGTGGCCGTCATCTCCGGCGGTGCCGCCTTGAACCCGCGTGTGATCAGGGCCAGGACCACGATGCTCAGCACCAGCCAGGACAGTCCCAGCGTAATCGCGTTGCTGTCCAGCTGGGAGAGCAGGTAGGCGCAGACGATCGCTCCGATCACCGGGACCACCACGTAGGACACAACGTTCAGCTGGTGCCCGGCCCGGCGCTGGCGCACGTAGTGGAACACCACCGAGGCGTTGACCAGGGTGAAGGCGGTGAAGGCGCCGAAGTTGATGAACGACGTGGACGTGGCCACGTCCAGGAAGATCGCGATCAGGCCGATGATGCCGGTGACGATCAGGTTCACCACCGGGGTGTGGAACTTGGCGCTGAGCCGGCCGAAGACCGCCTTGGGCAGGACCGAGTCCCGGCCCATCGCGTACAGCAGGCGGGAGGCGCTGGCCTGCGCGGCGAGGCCGGAGGCGAACTGCGCCACCACCAGCCCGGCGAGGAAGACCGCTCCGAACAGCTGCCCGCCGATCTGCAGGGCGATGGAGCTGGCAGCGGAGGCCGAGTCCTCGAACACGCCGCCGGGGTGAACCAGCTGGGTCACGTAGGAGACGGTCACGAAGATGCCGCCGCCGATCAGGGCGATGAGCATGATGGCGCGGGGCATGTTCTTGCGCGGGTCGATGGTCTCCTCGGTGAGGGTGGTGACGGCGTCGAACCCGAGGAACGAGTAGGCGGCGATGGCCGCACCGGCGGAGATCGTGGCGACGCTGGACGTGTCGTTGAAGAACGGCTGTGTGCTGGCCAGGCCGCCGGCGCCGGAGGTGGCCACCACATTGCCGACGGACAGCGCCACAAAGAACACGATGACCAGCAGCTGGAACGCCATCAGCACGTAGTTGGCCTTGTCCGCCACCTTGATGCCCAGGATGTTCAGCCCGGTGGTGATGAGGATGAAGCCCACGATCCAGACCCCGATGGGGATGCCCGGGAACTGCGCGGTCAGGTAGGAGCCGCCGATCAGCCAGATGACCATGGGCAGGAAGAGGTAGTCGAGCAGGATGGCCCAGCCCACCAGGAACCCCACCCTCGGATCGATGGACCGGCGGACGTAGGTGTAGGCGGAACCGGCCACGGGGTACGCGATGGCCATCCGGCCGTAGCTGTGCGCCGTGAACAGCATGGCGACCATGGCCACCAGGTAGGCGGCCGGCGATGCCCCGCCGGTGGTTTCGGCGATGATGCCGAAGATTCCCAGGACGATCAACGGGGTCAGGTACGCCAGGCCGAACAGGACCAGCGAGGGCAGTTTCAGCGTGCGGGTGAGGGTGGGTGTTGTTGTCACGGGTGGTTCCTTAGGCGTTGAAGGTCTGGGGAGCCCAGATGGCGGGGCTGATCCGGCCCTGGTAAACGGGCAGTTCGATGGCGTCCTCGCCGTCGCGGAACTGGGACCAGGGGCGGTTGAGGTTTTCGGTGCCGTGCGTTCTGACGTGCTCGACGGCGGCAAGGTCCAGTTCCGCTGTCAGCAGCACCGGGGCGTCGTCGGGGGCCTCAGCCAGGGTGTTGCCCTCCGGGTCGACGATGATGCTCCGGCCCTTGCCGGTGGGGCCGGCGCAGTTGACGCTGACCACGAAGACCTGGTTCACGATGGCGTTGGCCTTGGCGAGCACCAGCTCCTGGCGGCGGTCCGGCGTCGTGGTTTTGACGACGTTGAGGATCACCTCGGCGCCCATCCAGGCGAGCTGGCGGGACACCTCCGGGAACCACGCGTCGTAGCAGATGTTCAGGCCCACCCTGCCGACGCCGGCGAGGTCCACGGTCGTGAACCGGTCGCCGGGATCGTAGGGCTCGAACGGGCGCCAGGGGAAGACCTTCCGGTAGTAGCCGGCAAGCTCCCCCTCCGGGGACAGGACCAGCTGGGTGTTGAACAGCTGCCCTTCCGGGCCGCGCTCGCACACGCTGCCCGGGACCAGCCAGATGCCCAGGTCCGCGGCAAGCTGCCGCAGCTCCTTGACCCGCGGCCCGTCCAGCGGCTCGGCGGAGGCCTGGAGTATTTCGGTGCGCTGCTGGTCGGGGTCGCCGTCGCCGAAGAGGTGCAGCTCCGGAAAGACGACCAGTTTGCTGTGCGGCTGGTCATCGAGGGCGGCTTTGACCTCGTCCGCGAACGCCGAGACGGGTTCGCCGATGAGCCGGGGCCTCGCCTGTGCGGCGATGAGGGGAAGGGTGCGTTGCATGGTGTT
The DNA here is from genome assembly GCF_056395905.1 of Arthrobacter sp. 05T444. Lineage (NCBI taxonomy): Bacteria > Bacillati > Actinomycetota > Actinomycetes > Micrococcales > Micrococcaceae > Arthrobacter > Arthrobacter sp. 05T444. The sequence goes on along the minus strand of NZ_JBFTKK010000010.1, from coordinate 86,414 downwards.
CTCCGCGTTGGGGATGTGATCTGGACTATATTAGATCAGAATGATCCAATTATGGGAAGAGGCGGGAATGGGCCGTAAAGTAGCGGATATGACCCGTCAGTTGGAGGACACCGCCGAGCCTTCGCCCATCGGCGCCGGCAGGCTGGCCGGCATCGACCGCCGCAGCGCCATCGACGCCGTCCGGCTGCGGATCGGCATGGCGATTTCGTTGGGGCTGCTGAAACCCGGCGAGCGCCTGCCCGACCAGGAGGACGTGGCCCTGGGCCTCTCGGTCAGCCCGATCACTGCCCGCCGCGCGCTGGCAAGCCTGGCGGAGCAGGGTGTGGTGGTCCGCCGCCGCGGCCGGGGCGGCGGAACGTTCGTGGCCGACGAGCCGCCGCGGAGCGTGCTGGCCGAACTCTCGGCTTCACCGGCCGAATCCCAGGCAGTGAACCGGCTGGTGGACCGGAGGCTGCTCTTCGAATGCGCCGTGACGCACTATGCGTCCATCAATGCCACGGCTGAACAGCTGGATGAGCTCGACCGATTGACCCGTGACATGGCCGAATCCACGGACTGGTCCGACTACCACCAGGCAGACGAGCAGTTCCACCAGCTGGTGGGCACGGCGTCGGGGCTGGGGACCGCCGTCGAGGTTTATTACGAGACGCTGGCGGAGCTCTACGCCTACTTCATCCCCTACCCGATCGAGCTGCTGCACAAATCAAACTGCGACCACGTCGCGCTTGTGGCTGCCCTGCGTGCCGGCCACGGCGACGAAGCGGTGGAGATCGCCCGCAAGCACGTGGACATCCTGCACCGGACCATGTTCATGGGCCTGGCAGCGCGAACGGACAAATGAGGGCCGCACTGACCGTGCCATCCGTTGCCGCCGCGCGGCCCCCTTGGCATACTGCGTGCATGCCTTCGCTTCCAGCCACTTCCGCCGAGGACGTCATCAACGAGCCGGTGCGGATCCAGTTCGATGCCTTCCTCGATGAGCACCGCAGCAGGCTCAATGCCTGCCTGGACGGCCTGACCGAGGAGCAGGCGCGCCGGACTTTGGTGCCCTCGCGGACCACGCTGCTGGGACTGGTCAAGCATGCGACCTTCGTGGAAAAGGTCTGGTTCGACGAAGCGATCACCTGCCGCTCCCGCGCAGACATCGGCATCCCGGCCACGCCGGACGAGTCATTCATCCTTAGTGACCAGGACACGATTGACAGCATCCAGGCCGCCCACCGCGACGCCTGCGAGGCGTCACGCCGGGCGGCATCCGCGCTGCACCTCGACGACTTTGTCAACGGGAATCGGCGGGGCCCGCTGCCGCTGCGCTGGGTGTACCTGCACATGCTGCGCGAGCTCGCCCAGCACTGCGGGCACGCGGACATTCTCCGCGAACAGATCCTCAGGGGCTGACAGGTTGGACTACAGCAAAGACCCGGGCGTCGACAACCTGCCGAGCCTGGAGACGTTTTTCACCCCATGGCACGCGGCCCTCTACTTAGGCATGCTGGCGACGGCGGCGTGGACCGCCGTCGTGATCTGGCGCAACCGGACGCCTGGGCAGCCGCTGCTGCAGGCGATTCCCCCGGGCTACCGCGGAACGGCGATGGGCGTGGTCCTGTTGGTCCGCGTGCCCGGGCGAGCGGGATGCGGGGGTTCCGGCCTGCTGAGGCAGCCAGCCGTCAGGGATTTCCCGTAAGCCTGGCCACGGCGGCAATGTCCTTGGGGGTCGTCCGGCAGCACCCGCCGAGGAGCCGGGCACCAAGTTCACGCCAGACGGCGGCTCCTTCGGCCAGGCTTGCGGGCTGCTTGTTGCCGGCTCCCCCAGATGTGTCCCCGGCCGCGGCCGGCCGCCACTTTTTGGTGACCGCGTCGTAGATTTCGCCAGAATTTGGATACGCGATCAGGGGCGTGTCCGTGGCTTTGCCCAGGGCGCCCAGGGCGGGGGAAACCAGCTCCAGCGGCACACAGTTCACGCCAATGGCCACGACGGACGGCTGCGCCCTGGCGAGCTTTGCCACCTGAGCCAGCGGTGTGCCGTCGCTGATGTGCCCTCCGTCCCGCAGCGTGAAGGAGAGCCAGCCTTCGACGTCGAACTCTTTCATGAGTGCCATCAGGGCCTCGGCCTCCGGCAAGGACGGCAGCGTCTCACAGGCAAGAAAGTCCGCTCCGGCGTCCACCAACGCGGCAATTCGCGGCCGGTGGAACTCCATGAACTCGTTTCGGCTGAGGAAGTAGTCTCCCCGGTATTCCGACCCATCGGCCAGGTATGCGCCGTACGGACCGACCGATCCTGCAATCAGCAGCGGGCCTGCACCCGGGTTTTCGGCCAGGTGCTCGCTGCGAGCCTCGTCGGCCAGGCGGACACTCAATGCCACCAACTCCAGGGCCTCTCCTTCGCCAATGCCGCGCCGCGCAAATCCCTGGGGTGTTGCCTGATAGCTCGCCGTGATCGCCACCGCTGCTCCGGCGCGGAAGTAATCGCGGTGCACTCGCTTGACGAGCTGCGGCTGTTCCAGGAGGACTTTGGCCGACCACAAGGGGTCGTCCAGATCGCAGCCGTGCGCTTCCAGCTCGGTGGCAAGTGCGCCGTCCACGGTCAGGATCGCTCCGGCATCAAGCATGCGGGAGAGCTTGGTGTTACTGGGCATTGTTTGGGCTCCAAGCGGTTCGTTCGTCCATGGCTGTCGGGCACGGTGCACGTGGTGCACGCGTTATGCACGATGGCTATGTTCATAATAAGCATTTTTCAATGCTTGTAATGATCATCACACCGTGCCACGATGGCATGCAAACACGTTACGAACCGATCAGGAGACTTCCCTTGAAGATTGAAATGAAGCCAGTACGCAAGCTGCGTGTGCATTGGCCCGTAGCTTCGGAAACCTTCTCGCGGCTCGCCAGCGGCGACGCAGAAGCATTCAAAGACGAAGCGGGCATTGCGGCCCTGCTCGACGCTGTCGCGGAATCCCCTGACCTCGGGGACTTTGGCAACTACCGGCATGTCTTCGAATCCGGTTTGGGTTTTGAGGGGTTCACTTGCGCTGAAGGCGCCAATCCTACGTTGGGGCAGGTTGGTCAGCAGACAATTTCGCCGACCCTCGTCTTGACGACGTATTTCGATGCTGCGCTCGACGACGCTGCCGTGGAACGCTTCCTGCAGCACATCGTGGATATCCACCCTTGGGAGGTGCCCGTCATTGAGCTGACAGGGCCAATCAGCGTTTCCAACACTGCCCTTCCTGCATTGGCTGAAAGCCAGGCCACGTCATGACTCAAGTCACCACAACCGCCCTCTGGGACGGCCTGCAGACGCTGATTGCCGGCAGATCATTCACTGACCTGACGCACGCCTTCCACCCCGGCCAGCCACACTTCCCGGCATTCCCCGACGAAATCAGGGAGCCCGTCTTCGATCTGGAGAAAGGTGACGGTTTCACCGCTCACCGCTACTCGATCATCGGACAATGGGGAACACACGTTGATCCTCCCTCGCATTTCATCTCAGGAGGAAGGACCCTGGACCAGATTCCCGTGGAGGAGATGGTCCTTCCGCTGGTCGTCTTGGACATCACCGAGCGCGTCATCGCTAATGCGGACGCCACTCCCAAGATGGAGGACGTCCAGGCCTGGGAACACCGCAATGGTGCCATCCCACCCGGGGCCTTTGTGGCATTGCGGACAGGCTGGAGTGACCGTTGGCCTGACGCTGCCGCCATGGCAAACAGGGACGATCACGGTGTCAGCCATACACCGGGCTGGTCGCAGGAAGTCCTCTCCTTCCTAATTGAGGAGCGGTCGGTTACCGCCGTCGGTCATGAGCAGACGGACACAGACCCGGGACTGGCCACATCCCGCCAGGATTTCACGCTGGAGACCTACGTCCTGGCACAGAACCGGTGGCAGATCGAGCTGATGGCGAACCTAGACGGACCTCCAGAAGCGGGCGCTGCCCTCATTGCCACTTGGCCCAAGCCACTGCGGGGCAGCGGTTTTCCTGCCCGGGTCTTCGCCATCCATTAGGAGGCGTTCCTCAAGTGACTAGAATCGGACCCATGTCTAAGACATCCAGCATGGGTCGGGGAATTATGGCTGTCCTAGCGGTGGGCTCCCGCAACGCAGAAGGCCTGCCTGGCGGAACGGTCGCTGATATAGCAACCGACCTGGGCAAGGACCGCAGCCAGGTTGCGCGCAGCCTGCGGACGGCCCAGCAGGAGGGGTTTCTGGTCCGCAAAGACCACCGGACCTACACCGTCGACTGGTCGCTCCTGACGGACGCGCAACTGTTGTCCGAACAACGGTTGCAGACCGACGGCGCCACCGCGCTGGCAGGCTTGGCCCGTGAAACTGATGAAGGATGCTTCCTTGGAATTCTGAGCGGAGACAGCACTGTCACCATCGGTGAGCATGTTCCGGCAAGTAGCAACATGATCGGTTCATGGCTGGGCCGGCCATACCCGGCCTACTGCAGCGATGCCGGCCAGGCTCTGCTGTGGGAAACGTCCGACGACGAGGTCCGGACCCTTTTCTCCGGTGTCGCTTTCGTGCGCCATGGCCCCAATACGCCCCTTGACGTGGAGGACTTCCTGTCACGACTACGCGCGGCCCGGGCGCGGGGATACTCCATCGTCGACGAGGAAGCCGAGCCGGGGCTGTATTCCCTGGCCGTTCCGATTCGGGACTTCAAGGGCGACGTGGTGGCAGCGCTGCAGGTCGTAGGCGCCAAGACCTCCCTGCAGCCGAGGTTGGAAGCCTGCGCCACGGCTCTCGTGTCCTGGGGAAGGTGGCTTGAGTCCATGCTGGGTCAGGTCCCGCCGAAGAATGAGCCTTAGCTGGCAACACCCTTCCGGCCAGCGCTGTTTCGCGTGCCGCCCTGGCAGGAGCCCAGCCGTTGGGCTGCTTCCCACAGGGCCTTTGCAATGTCATCTGCGCCGGACATGATCTCGGCCCGGCTGCCCAGGACGCTGAGCGCTGCAAGAACGGAACCGTCGTCGGTGCGGACCGGAACCGCCAGTTCGTAGACTCCATGCTCGAACTCTTCCTCCGCGACAACGAAGCCCCGCGCCCGGTCCCGGTCCATCAATTCGACGACTTCCTGCGGCGAATGGGCCGCCCCCGGACCGCCCACGCCAATGAAGTTGACGTCCGCAAGGAGGGCCTCAACGGCTGGCTGCTCCTCGTCCCACAGCAGGGCCCGGCCGGACCCGGTGCACCACACGGGTGTCACCATGCCGGGTTTCACGAAGCCGCCGGGAAGCGCGTCATTGCTGGAGGTCCGCAGGAGAATGACGCGGAAGCCCTCCCGGACGGAAAGTCTGGATCTCAGGCCGAACGAGGCCACCAAAGCCTCAAGTTCGGTTCTTGATTCGCGGACCCAGCCCGTATTCAAAGCGGCTGCCAGCGTAAAAAAACGTGGACCGGTCCGGAATGGCCCGCGTTCGACGCGTTCCAGCAGTCCCAGCTCGCACAATTCCTGAGTCAACCGGGAGACACGGCTTTGGTCCATCTCCAGCTCGGATGCGATCTGGGAAACGCCGAGTAGCCGCCTTCCCCACTTCTCCCGGTCTGCGACCAGCCGAACTATCCGAAGGCCTTGGGCCATGGATGACGCTTCCGCGGAAGAATCCATGCTCCGTGCTCCTTCCGCCAGATAACTACGCCTATTCTCACATGTCCCCACAGAACGCCGAGCGTGGTGGCGGGGGACGAAAGGCTCCCGCCACCAAGCTACGCGGACGATAGTTTGTGACGGCGTCAGGCGGGCTGGTTTGCGCGCGCCTTGCGACCGTACTTGAAGTAAAAGAAGGCATAGCAGGCGCCAACGAAAGTGAATCCGAAATAGAGCGCTGCCACCTGGTTCGGGTCATAGGCGATGCCGATGAGCGAGATGACACAGAGCGAGAAGGCCAGGACAGGCACCAGCGGGAACAGCGGGGCCTTGTAGGGAAGCGCAGCGACATCACCGCCGTTCTTGACGAAGGATCTCCTGTGGAAGAAATGCGAGGCGGTGATGGACATCCAGACCCCGACGACGGCGAATCCCGCGACCGATACGAGAGCCAGATATACCGTTTCAGGTGCAACGACGCTGCTGATGAGGGATGCCAGGCCACCGAGCATGCTGACGGAGAGTGCAGTCATGGGAATACCGCGTCGGGTCAGCTTCTTCAGCGCCCGGGGCGCATGCCCCTCGTCGGCAAGGGAGTAAAGCATCCGTGCGCAGGAGAAGAGGCCACTGTTACCGGCTGAAAGGAGTGCGGTGATGATGACGAAGTTCATGATGTCGGCGGCATAAGGAATGCCGATGGATGAGAAGACCGTCACGAACGGGCTTTCATCCAGCCCGACCTGCTCGAAGGGGACGGTGGCGGCAATGACAGCGATTGCCCCGACGAAGAAGATCAGCAGACGGATGACCGTGCTGCGCATCGCTTTGGGGATACTGGTGGCCGGGTCAACGGTTTCGCCCGCCGCCACACCGATGAGTTCTGAACCCGAGAAGGCGTAGAACACCGCAAGCGCAGTGACCAGGACACCCGTGAAGCCGTTGGGGAAGAGACCGCCGGAAGTGTTGAAGTTTTCAAACATGCTGGGATGGTTGGCCGCCTCGCTGAGCGGGTGGAAGCCGAACAGCGCCGCGCCGCCGAAAACGATGAGAACCACGATGGCGCCGACCTTGACGATGGCAAACCAGAACTCAGATTCGCCGAAGAATTTCGAAGAAACCGCATTGAAGCCGAACAGGACCGAGGCGAAGATAAGGCACCAGACCCAGACGTCAACACCCGGGAACCAGCGCTGCATCAGGAGACCGGAAGCCGTGAACTCCGATCCGATGGCCACCGCCCAGCAGAGCCAGTAGAGCCAGGCGGTGGTGAACCCGGTGGCCGGCCCGATCGACCTCGCCGCGTAGATATGGAAGGCCCCTGAGACCGGATAAGCGATGGCAAGTTCACCGAGGCAGGCCATCACCAGGTACACAACAAAGGCGCCGATGAGATACGCGATGACCGCCCCAAGCGGCCCGGCCTGGGAAATGGTGTACCCCGAGCTGAGGAAAAGCCCGGAACCGATCACCCCGCCCATGGCGATCATGACCAGATGCCGCGCCCCCATGGACCGCCGGAGCCCCGACTCGGTCGAGGGCGGAATGGTGGGCTGCGGTTCTAGCTGGACAGGTGATGACGGTTCCATGGTTTCTCCCAGGTGAGTGGCAGGTGTGATGCGAAGGATGCGCACGTGGCCTGGCGTGGGTCAAGCCGACTCGGGCTGCGCAGTAGCGACAGTGATGAAAGTAACACGAAACGGCCGTTCTGGTCATTAAAAACATCTTCACATGTCTATGTTGAACGTAAGTTACGTTCCGGTGTACATGCCGAATCGGCAGGCGGATGGTCAGTTCGCCCTGCTTTTCGGTCACAATCACATGCGCTGACGGACATGGAATGCGGTCAGCATTGGAGGACCGATGTAACTGACTGAAGGAGCACCATGACCACCTACGACATTGCGCTGATCGGCTTCGGCGGCGTCAACAGGACGCTGGCCGAACTGATCGCTACGCGTGGTGAGAGACTTCGTTCCGAACTGGGCTTCGGCCTGCGGGTCGTGGCCATCACCGACCTACGCTTCGGATCCTTGGTCCAGCCCGAAGGCGTGGACCTCTCCGTTGCCCTCAAACTGGGCGGCGACAATGAAACCTTTGCAGCGTACGGCGGATCCGCCGACACCAACAACGAATCCGTGATCCGCAACTGCCCAGCGGACATCATCTGCGAGGCCACCTTCACTAATCCCGAAGACGGCGAGCCGGCAGTTTCACATGTGCGCTGGGCACTCGAATCCGGCAAGAGCGTCTGCACCACAAATAAGGGCCCGGTTGCCCTCCGCGGCGCCGAACTGAGCGCCCTCGCCGAGCAGAACGGCGTGCACTTCGAGTTCGAGGGCGCCGTCATGAGCGGCACTCCCGTCATCCGCCTGGCCAAGAAGATGTTCGCGGGGCTGAAACTGAACGGATTTGAAGGCATTCTCAACGGCACCAGCAACTATGTGCTCGGGCGGATGGAAGCCGGCCTGGACTTCCACGCCGCCATCAGGGAGGCACAGGAACTCGGCTACGCTGAAGCAAACCCCGCAGCCGACATCGAGGGCTACGACGTTCAGCTCAAGGTCCTCATCCTCGCCAACGAACTGCTGGACGCCGGCATAGAGCTCAAGGACGTTCATCGGCAGGGGATCTCCACCGTGGCGTCGGAAGATATTCGGAAGGCAGCCCGCGAGGGGCGCCGCTGGAAGCTCATCGGCGCGGCACGGCGGAATCCGGACGGGTCCGTGACTGCAGGTGTATCCCCTGTATCGCTCCCCCTTGATCATGGGCTGGCCGGCGTTGCCGGCGCGACCAATGCCGTGTCCTTCGAGACCGATCTTCTGGGCGCAGTAACCATCTCCGGACCGGGAGCCGGGCGCGTGGAGACCGCCTACGCGCTGCTCTCTGACATCATCGCAATTCACGTAGCCAGGACGGAGGTATCTGCAAATGCCTGAATCCACGCTCTGTTCGGCAGAAACCGCGCTGCCACAGTTCCGTGACGTGACGAGCCCCTATGACGGCAGCGTGGTCGGCGCGGTTTCGCTGACCGATGCCACCGCCGGCAAGGCCGTGATCGAAACGGCCCGCGTCGGCGCCCGGAAGGCACGGGCCCTGTCCCGCGCCGCACGCGGGAAGATCCTGGACGGTGCTGCAACGGAGATCGAGCAGCGCAGCGAGGAGTTCGCACTAACGATTGTGTCCGAGGCCGGGAAGACGATCCGCCAGGCACGGAAGGAAGTGCTGCGGGCGGTCAACACGCTCCGCCTGTCCGCTGCCGAAGCGCGCCGGAACGCAGGCGAAGTCATCCCCTTCGACTCCTATGAAGGCTCAGAGGACCGTACCGGGTGGTACTCGCGCGAACCACTGGGCATCATTGCCGCGATTACCCCGTTCAACGACCCCCTCAACCTGGTGGCGCACAAGATCGGCCCGGCAATCGCCGGAGGAAACGCCGTGATACTCAAACCCTCCGCGCTGACGCCGCTGTCAGCCCAGCAGCTCGCGGACGCCCTCGTGAGTTCGGGGCTCCCGCCGGAGGCCCTCACAATTGTCCACGGCGGCCGGGAAGTGGCCGAAACAATCATCAGGTCCCGGGACGTACGAATGGTGTCCTTCACCGGGGGGTTCTCCACGGGTGAAAGCATCGCCCGCACGGCGGGCTTGAAGAAGCTGTCCATGGATCTCGGCGGAAACGCACCTGTGATCGTCCTGGACGATGCCGACATCGAAAATGCAGTGGAATCCTGCGTCTCCGGAGCATTTTGGGCCGCTGGCCAGAACTGCGTGGGGGTGCAGCGGATTCTCATAGCCGCCCCGGTGTACGGAGCGTTCCGCCGGCGCTTCCTTGAGGCGGCGGCCAGGCTGGTTGCCGGAGATCCTTTAGATGAACGGACGGACGTCGGGCCCATGATCAGCCCGGCTGCGCTGCATGAGCTCCAAACCAAGCTGGACGAGGCCCTCGGCGCCGGCGCCGTCCTTCTTTCAGGCAATGTCACGGACGGAAACGTGCTTCACCCGACCGTCCTGGAAGCGGTCCCGACGGACAGCCGGCTGTGGAAGCAGGAGGTTTTCGGGCCCGTGGTCATGTTCCGCCAGTTCAGCACGTTCGAAGAGGCCATCGAAGTCGCCAACGCCATCGAGTTCAGTCTTCATGCGGGCATCTTCACCGACTCCCTGGCCAGGGCCATGGACGCAGCCCAACAGCTCGAAGCAGGCGGCGTCATGATCAACGACTCCTCTGATTACCGCTTCGACGGCATGCCGTTCGGCGGGGCCAAGTACGGAAGCATGGGCAGGGAGGGCGTCCATTTCGCGTATGAGGAGATGACCCAGCCAAAGGTCATCTGCATCAGGAACTGATCGAACCGGAGGGGGCGCGGCGGCGCCGTGCGCCCCCTCCAGTTCCTCGCGGTGCTTCCCGCCGGAAGTGCGGACCTGTCCGGAGTCTGATCGCTTCACTCCGTGGCGCGGGCACCTCCGGGTCCCCGCCTGATGTAACTGGACAGCGTCATGGCCGTCACCGTGTCCGTGACGCCAGGAATGGCCGCAATCTGTTCCCAGATCTCCTGAACCCTCTCCAACGACCGGGCCTCGACCCTCACCAGCAGATCAAAGTCGCCGCTCACGACATCACACAAAACCACTTCCGGAATCGACCGCAGTACGGTGATGACGTCCGCCCCCCGCACCCGGTCCTTCCTGTAAACCATCAGGAAGGCGGACACCGACCCCTGCCCCGGTGGGCCGGCAACGATCGTGTACCCCTGGATATACCCTTGCCGTTCCATCCGTTCGATGCGTTGGCGCACGGCATTCCTCGACAGCAGGACTTTGGTCGCCAGCTCCGCGTGGCTCATCCGAGCGTTCTTCGTTAGCTCCGCAAGAATCCTCTGGTCTATCTGATCAAGACTCACTCGATCCATGCCTACCCTTCACACCAAAATTTTCCCCGGCACACCCAGAACCGAACCAACTCCACGACCGAAAGCACTCGAAAAATGACACTTCTGCAGCAAGACCGTCCACCTCTCACTGGCATTAGCTGCGTCCTGTTCGACATGGACGGGACGCTGCTGGATTCAGCACCCGGCGTTACGGCAAGTGCTGCCCGAGCCCTGGCAGCCGTAGGCGCGCCGGTCCCCGCGATGGACAAACTGCGGCAATTCGTCGGCCCGCCGATGATCGAGTCCTTCAGAACAGTCTCACAGTTGGACGACATAACCGCCCAAAGGGCCCTCCAACACTACCGCAAGGCATACGCCGACCACGGCGCTGAACAGTCTGGCCTATACGACGGGATCATCGAACTGCTTGACCACCTGCACTCGGCCGGCATGCCGATGGCTGTGGCCACATCCAAGGTGGAAGACCAAGCGGTAAGACTCGCACGAAGGTTTGGAATCGAAGGCCACTTCATCAACATCTGCGGGGCGTCCGACCGCGACGGAAGAGCGAGCAAGGCAGAGGTCATTGCCGAATTGCTGCTCCGCCTTCAATCCGAAGGCATAGACATCTCCAGTCCCGTAATGATCGGAGACCGGAGCAACGACATCGCCGGAGCAGCCCACCACGAAATCCCGACAATATTCGCGCACTGGGGCTACGGGGACGCGGGCGAAGCGTCGCAGGCGGCCGCCGTCGTCGCCTCGCCTGCAGCCCTGCTGCCACTGATCGTTGCCAACCGCCGCCCGTCGGATGACCAGCACAGTTCTGCCAAGAGGTCCTGGCCGTGATCACCGTGCTGTTCGAACAGGAGGGCTACCAGACGCTCTCCCGCCAGGCCGTGACGGACGGGAAGCTGCTGACCGTCACGGCCCGGTGGGAGTAATCAGGACCTCCGGGGGCCGTGAAGTTGCCAGACTTCAGTCGATGAGCACCGGAGGCTCGGCGCGCTCCGAAGACTCGACGCGGCCAGGGGCGGCGTTGGCAGAGCGCTTCATAGAACGGTGATGCAGCCAGTTTGCCACCGCCAAAAGCGCCACGAGTGCGAACGTGCTCAGGAGCTGGGGACGGGAATCCTCGCCGATGAATCCCACCGTGAAGATCGCGGCGAGGATGACCAGACCAAACACCGTGAGCCACGGGAAGCCGGGCATCCGCAGGGGAAGCTCCGTTCCCTCGCGGTCGGCGCGGAGGCGCAGCGCGAGCTGGGCGAGGAGCGCGGACGTCCACACCAGCAGGCAGGTCGAACCCACAATGTTCAGCAGGACGGGAAGGACCTTCTCCGGGAAGGCAAGCTCCAGCACAACCGTGACAACGCCGAAAGCGACGCTGGCCAGGACTGCGACTACCGGGACCCGGTCCTTGGACACGGAGGCAAGCAGACGCGGCGCTTCCCCGCGCTCGGCCAGGGAGTACGCCATCCGTGACGCGCCGTAGAGGTTGGCGTTGAGGGCGGAAAGCAGTGCCGCCACGGCCACCAGGGTGATGGCGGTGGCCGCGCCGGGCATGCCGGCCGCGTCCAAGACCGCGGCGAACGGGCTCTTCAGCCCGGCCGAACCGACGGGAACCACCGCTGCGATCACGAAGATCGCACCGATGTAGAAGACCAGGATGCGCCACAGCACGGTCCGGACTGCCTTCTTCACGCTGCGGGCCGGCTCCGCGGTCTCGGCTGCCGCAACCGAGACGATCTCGGTGCCGCCGAACGCGAACGCCACCACGAACAGTGCCGTGGCAATCCCGGCAAAACCGCTGGGTGCGAAGCCGGCTCCGGTGAAGTTGGACAGGCCCGGCGACTGCACACCCGGCAGCCAGCCGAAGAGCAGGGCAGCGCCCACCAGGAGGAACCCGACGATTGCTGCCACCTTGAGCAGGGCGAACCAGAACTCGAACTCGCCGAAGTTCTTCACGCTGGTGAGGTTCACGGCGGTGAGCACCACGATGAACACGAAGGCCATCAGCCATACCGGCAGGGCCGGGAAGATGGTGGCCAGCAGGCCGGCGGCACCGAGCGCCTCGGCCGCGATCACGACCACGAGCTGCAGCCACCACAGCCAGCCCACCGTGGCGCCGGCCACCGGCCCGTAGGCCTTGGCGGTATAGACGGAGAAGGCACCGCTGTCCGGATTGGCGGCGGCCATCTCGCCGAGGGCCCACATCACCAGGATGATGAGGGTGCCGGCCACGAGGTAGGAGATCAGCACGGCCGGGCCGGCCGCCTGGATGCCGGCGCCGGAGCCGATAAAGAGGCCCGCGCCGATGGCGCTTCCCAGGCCCATCATCGTGAGCTGGCGGGGTTTGAGTGCGGCGCCCAGGGGGCGGGCAGACGTCATTGTCTGTTGTTCCATGAAGAGTCCTCTGGTTGTAGGTGGAACGGATGGGATTTCAGGTCAGTCGGTTTTCAGGCCGTGTGGGCTTCCAGGAGCCGGAGCACGCGATCGTTGGAGCCTGCGTCGGCAACGGTGATCCGCACACCGTCCCCCTGGTACGCCCGGACCAAGATGCCCGCGCGGTCAAACGCATCCACCAGCCTCGCCCGAAGGCTTTCATCGGCACGGATCCACAGGAAGTTGCCCTGGCTCGCCTGGAGTTTCCAGCCCTGGGCTTCCAGCTGCGCGGCCATCCGTGCGCGCTCGTACTTGACGGCGGCGACGCGGGCTTCCATCTCCTCCCCCGCATCCAGCGAAGCGATGGCCGCCTTCTGGGCCAGCGCGCTCACGGAGAAGGGAAGGGCTGTCCGGCGCAGTCCCTCGGCGATGTCCGGTGCCGCCACGGCGTATCCCACGCGCAGGCCGGCGAGTCCGTACGCCTTCGAGAAGGTCCGCAGGATGCAAACGTTCGGGTACTGGCGGTAGAGCGCCAGGGAATCGGGGCCGCTGCCCGCTTCGGCGTATTCCACGTAGGCCTCGTCGACCACCACAAGGATGTCCGAGCGGACGGATTGCAGGAAGGCCTCGATGCGTTCTTGGCTGATCGGCACGCCGGTCGGATTGTTGGGGGTGCAGAGCAGGATAACCTTCGTGCGGTCAGTGACGGCCGCAGCCATGGCATCGAGGTCGTGCCCCTCAGCGGCGTCCAGCGGAATGCGGACCGGCCGGGCGCCTGCCAGCTCAACCAGGATGGGGTAGGCCTCGAAGGAGCGCCACGCGAAGATCACTTCATCTCCGGCGTCGCAAAGGCCGGTGATGATCTGCTGGAGGACGCCGACGCTTCCGGGTCCCACCGCTACCTCTCCGGCCGTGACGCCGAGGTGGCGGGCAATCCGTTCACGGAGTTCGACGGCGGCACTGTCCGGGTAGCGGTTCATGGTACCGGCCGCTGCGGCCACCGCGGCGGTGGCAGCGGGAAGGGGCTCGTAGTGGCTTTCGTTGCTGGCGAGGGCCGCAATGTCCATGCCGGCGCTGCGCCGGCCCGGGACGTAGGGCGGGAGGCCGGCCACCGCGCCTCGAAGGGTGGGAAGCGCGGTGTCCGGTGCGGTCAGGAGCTGATCACGGGTCATGAGGACTGATCATGATTGTGACCCGGCCCACATTGCAAGATACCCTCTACCCATTGGGACTTCTGCTCAACTTCTACTCTCTGTGGTGAAAATATGACCATCCCGAACCCCCGCACCGTGGATTCCCTCGACGGCAGGATCATCCTGGCGCTCGACAAGGATCCCGAAGCCAGCGCCCTGGCACTCTCCCGGACGCTCGGCGTCGCACGGAACACGATCCACGCCCGGCTGGCACGGCTCGAGCGCAGCGGCGCCCTCCGCTCCTTCAGCCGGCGACTGGATCCCGCCGCACTTGGATACGACCTGATGGCCTTCCTCTCACTGTCCATCAGCCAGACGCGGACAGGTGCAGTGGAAGACGGGCTCGCCGCTATTCCCGAGGTCATCGAGGTGCACGCCACCACCGGGGATGCGGACCTCATGGCCAAGGTGGTGGCACGCAGTACGGCCGATCTCTACCGCATCACCAACGAGATCCTGGAAATCGAGGGGATCCAGCGGACCAGCACGGCCATTTCCGTACTGGAACTCATGCCGCCCCGCTACGACGGCCTCCTGAGCCGGCTCTCCGAGCAGGAAACCCGCTCTTCCAACTAAGTGCGAGTGATGCACGCCACAATTGCGCATATTTTCAGTTGCGTCTGCAACTCTCTGCCAAATATCCCAATCAAACTCGACTCTCTTGCCTTTCTGCGGGCCTGCCCAGAAAATTCCTGCATGACTACTCTTACCGTCTCCGGCCGCGTGGCGCAGGTTCTCAGCAGCTATCTCAGCGATGTTTTCGGCGTGATGGGCAACGGCAACGTCTACTTCCTGGACGCAGCGGAACAGCTGGGCCTCCGCTTCTCCGCCGTCCGCCATGAAGGCGCCGCCATTGCCGCGGCCGACGCCTACTACCGGACGTCAGGACGTCTCGCAGCGGGCACCACCACCTATGGCCCCGGCTACACCAACGCACTCACCGCCCTCGCAGAGGCCGTCCAAGCACAAATCCCCGTCGTGCTGGTCACCGGGGACGCCCCGAGCAGCGGCGCCCGGCCCCAGGACGTGGACCAGGCGGCAATCGCCGCGGGCCTCGGCGCGGCGACCTTCACCGTCACCCGCGACGCCGCGGGCTCCATCACGCAGCAGGCGGTGGAGTACGCGCTGACCAAGCGGACCGCCGTCGTCATTGCCATCCCCTACGACCTCGCGGCACTCGAGGCTGCGGAAGAAGAACTTCCGGCCCCGTCGGCACCTCAGGTGACGGACGACGTCGACGGCGGACTCGGGCAGGTAGCCCGCCTGCTCGCCGTGGCGAAGCGGCCGCTGATCCTCGCCGGCCGCGGTGCGCATCTCGCCGGCGCCGGCCCAGAGCTCCGGGAGCTTGCCGACCGCCTGGGCGCGCTGACCGCCGGAACCGCCCTGGCGCTCAACCTCCTCGAAGGCGACGGATACCTCGGCGTCGCCGGCGGCTTCGGCACGGACACCGCGGCCGGGCTCATGGGTGAGGCCGATGTGGTCCTCGTGGCCGGGGCAAGCCTGAGCCCTTTCACCATGCGGTTCGGGCACCTGATCGGCCCGGACAGCACTGTCATCCAGATCGACACCGCCCTGCAGCCGACGCACCCCCGGGTGGACACCTTCGTCAGCGCGGACGTGAAGTCTGCTGCGGGACGCCTACTCCGGATCCTGGATGGCACGGCCTCGCCGGACGCCAGCCGCGCAGAAGCCTGGCGCGCGGAAGCCCGCAAACGCCTGGCCGAGGGACCGGCCCACCACCCAGGCTCCGACGAGACCCCGGACGGCCGGCTGGACCCGCGCTCCCTTGCCACGGCACTGGATGCCGTCCTGCCGGAACGCCGCACGGTGGTCCAGGACGGAGGGCACTTCGTCGGCTGGGCACCCATGTACTGGCGCATCCCGAGACCCCAGGACCTGGTCATGGTGGGGACCGCCTACCAGGCCATCGGGCTCGGCCTTGCCAGCGCCGTCGGGGCAGCCCGCGCAGTGGAGGACGGCCACACCCTGGTGCTGGCCTCCGGCGACGGCGGTTTCCTCATGGGCCTGTCCGACCTCGAATCGCTCATTGGTGCGGCGAGCAGCGCCGTCGTCGTGATCTACAACGATGCCGCCTACGGAGCCGAAATCCACCAGTACGGCTCCCAGGGCCTGACCGAAAAGCCCATGCTGATCCCTGAAGTGGACTTCAGCGGCATCGCCCGCGCGCTCGGTGCCGAGTCGGCGATCATCCGCTCCCTGGCGGACCTTTCCGCGCTCAAGGACTGGATCGACGCCGACGCCAGGGGAACCTTCGTGGCCGACTGCCGGATCACGTCGAGCGTCCGGGCCCCGTGGCTAAGCGAGTGGATGAAGGCCAAGCAGGAGGCGAAGGCGGCGGTGGCGGGCTAGCTAACCCTGGCGATAACGAAGTGATCAGGCATGCCAGGCGAATGCCACCCGCACAGTCCCGTTGAAACCCCTAGCCTTGGAACATCGGATACAAAGCCTCATCTGCTGTTCCAGGCTCCTGTTTCCGGTTAATCCTTGAAAACCACCCCGGAAAGGTATGTACCCATGCGGATACTCGTCGTCGGAGCCGGAGCCACAGGCGGGGCGTTCGGCACGCTCCTGCAGGAAGGGGGACGGGATGTCACCTATTTGGTGCGGCCGCGCAAGCAGGACGTCCTTCGCCGCGACGGGTTACGCTTCATCTCCCCCACCGCTGACCGGACGCACCCGGTAAAAACCATCACGGCACCGGACGGGTCAGAGGCCTTCGATCTGATCCTCGTCACGGTCAAAGCCACCGCGGTCGAGGGCGTACTCGGCGAGCTTGGCGCTTTCGTGGGGGCTGGAACCAGCATCATTCCCATCCTCAACGGCATGGCCCATGTGGACCGGCTTGAGCAGTTGTACCCGGGCCACGTGCTCGGCGGCCTGGCCCGGATTGTCGCCACTCTTGACGGCGATGTGGTCCGCCAGCAGATGCCCCTCACTTCCCTCACGGTGGGCGGGCTCAACGGAAACCTTGTCCCTACGGATGTTTCCGAGGCTCTGGACGTGCCCGGCGTCGACTTCTCGGTAGTGGACGACGTAGCCGGCGCCCTGTGGGAGAAATGGGTATTCATCGCGGCCGCGGGAATCGTCAACTGCCTGTTCCGGGCGCCGGTTGGACGGATCATCGAGGCCGGCGGGCGGTCCAGGATCCTGGAGGCCATCAGTGAAACCGAAGCGGTGGCGGCGGCGGCAGGACATCCCGTTTCCGACGCCGGTCATGCGCAGGCGGTCGGTATCCTGACTGAACCGGGATCGGCGTTCACTTCCTCCCTGTACCGGGACCTCAGCGCAGGGCTCCCATCGGAAGCCGAGCACATCCTCGGCGACCTTGCAGGCAGAGCCCGCAGCCTCAACGTCCCGACGCCACTGTTGGAGCTCACCCTCATCCAGATCAGGGCCAGCCTTCCAACCTGAACCACCACTCCGGCGCGGCCAGCAGGCGGCGGAGCCAGGGTCAAGAGCCGGCGAGCTGATCAACCGGCGACGCCGTGCTCTTCCCGCTGCCACAAGACCGGACAAGACCCTCTTCCCAGCAGAACTCGCGTCTAGGACCCCCCAATGGAACCTTCGTGGCCGACTGCCGCATCACGTCGAGCGTCCGGGCCCCGTGGCTGAGCGAATGGATGGAGGCCTCCCGGGCCGCGAAGGCTGCGGTGGCGGGGTAGTTGCCCGACTGGCACGAAAAAGGAGGCCGACGACGACACCCAGTGTCGCCGTCGGCCTCCTTTTTATGCCCGGCGGTGCTATCCCCCGCAGGCCGCTGGACCCTATGCCGCCATTGGAAGCGATACGTAGCTGCCCTCGATGACGCTGGCGGCAACAACGGGAGTGCCGTCCACTGTGACATAGCTGCCACGGGTGACGGGAGCCAGGTTTCGGCCGCCAGCGACGGTGACATAGCTGCCCTCGACGCCGGCGGGGACGCTGCCGGCGGGGAGAGTCGCGTAGCTGCCCCCGCGCACTGCGGTGTCAGCGGCAGTGATCCGGGTGGCGTTGTTGAGAGTGGTTTCGGTGGTCGATGAGGAGGTTGCGGGGCGTTCGGTCAGCAAAGTCATGAGTTCTCCGTGAGGTTTCGGGATAAGGGCCATACAGGTTCTTGTGCCGCTCAAGCAGGAGGGCGGTTGCGCGTCGTGTCGCTTGCCCCGCTGGCCCGGGTATGTTCACCGGTGCGGTACTCAAGGGCTACGGTGGCCTGTACCTAATTTTACGGCTTAATGTGAGCTACTCAAAATAAGGTGGGGAGACTCACGTTGCCAGCGCCGTCGGGGCAACCCGCGCGGTAGAGGACGGCCGCACCCTGGTGCTGGCCTCCGGCCGGCGGTTTCCTCACGGGCCTGTCCGACCTCGAATCGTTCATTGGGGCGGCACGCAGCGCCGTCGTCGGCACCCAGCCCACGCGCCGCCGTCGTACTCCCGACCGCGGCCGCTGGCCAGGTGACCTGACGACTACGCCCTATCGCACCGGACTATCGGCGAACAAGCCGCCACAGCGACGTGACCTCGGCCGTGCGCGCCTCGAACAGGGGATCGTCGCGGTCCGATGCCTTCGGATGCGTTGGCTTGGTGTCTAGCCGTTCCACAACCTTCAGCCCAGCCGCCGCGATGGCGGTCAGCAGATCGTCACGCGTCCGCAGGCCAAGGTGCTCGGCCAGGTCGGAGAGGACAAGCCAGGCCTCACCGCCCGGTTCCAGATGGTCGGAGAGTCCGTTCAGGAAGCGGAACAGCATCCTGCTCCCGGGGTCGTAGACGGCGTTGTCCAGGGTGGAATGCGGCGTGGCCGGAATCCAGGGCGGGTTGCACACAATGAGGGGTGCCCGCCCGGGCGGGAACATGTCGGTCAGGACGGCCTCAGCACGGTCCTGGACGCCGAGGTTCCGGAAATTCTCAGCGGCGCAGGCGATTGCACGCGGTTCATTGTCCGTCGCCACCACGCGGTGGACGCCACGGCGGGCGAGGACGGCAGCGAGCACCCCCGTGCCGGTTCCGATGTCGAACGCCAGCGTGTCAGAGGGCAGTGCAGCGGCAGCCACGAGATCCACATACTCGCTCCGGGTGGGGAAGAACGTGCCATAGTGCGGGTGGATGCGGCCCTGCAGGGCATCGACGTGGACGCCATTCCGTCGCCACTCGTGGGCGCCAATGGCCCCGACAAGCTCGTGCAGGGACACAATGGAAGGTTCGCCGATATCGCCGTACGCTTCAGCGGCGGCCTGCCGAATGTCCGGTGCGCGGCGCAGCGGCACCACCGGACCCGGATCAAGAGGAATCAGCAGCAGGCCGAGAATGCGTGCACGGTGCGAGCGGGACTGGCGGTGCCGATAGAACTTATCGGCCGGAGTTGCTGCGGTCTCTTTCTTTCCGGCGCCTATCCGCCGGTCCATGGCGTTGAGGATCTGCCGTGCGTTGTGGAAGTCACCGTGCCAGAGCATCGCGATCCCCTGTGACGCCATCCGGTTCGCATCATCGGCCGTGAGAGAGTCGGAGACCACTTCGACGCGCGTCGGCGCCGGTCTGCCGTTCGCCGAACGCCATCGCGCGGTCATGCTCTCACCAGCCTCGGCCCAGGTCACGACGGCGGGATCATTCATCGCAGCTGTGCGCGCGGGCTTGAGGACCGGCGTCGGGATTCCCACGGGAACTGGCTTGTCGGTAGTGATAAAGATCCATTCCAAGAGTCCGGGGGGCCAATCGGAGACTGACGATTGCGGCGGTGATTCGACAACGTGGATGGCTACGCCCAAGATTCCGGACCGTCATCCGGCCGCGAACCGAGCTTGGTTGATGGCCGCTGGAACCATTCAACCTGCATTGTCAGGATACAGGTGTGCGTGGCCGAGAGCGGCGCAACCGCGGCAGTATCCGATCTGCGCTGGGCGATCACGCAGCCGACGTGAACTCCCCGGCCAAACCGGGTGCCGTCGTCGTACGTGGATGACGGCGACACTCAGGGATCGCCTTGTTCCGTGGAAGTATTCACCTATGACTATCGATGGCGACACCGCCAAACTCCTAGCCTTCATTGACTCCCGCGGCATCGACGCCTCGACTGAGGTTAGCCGTGGTTGGGCTTCCATCGGAGCGATCATTGTCGATGCCTCCTTGCAGCGACGCCAAAATTACGAGGCAACCGTAAAGCCGCGCGTTGACGCTCTGGTTGCCTCATGGCCAGATGCAAGAACCACAAGTGGGTTCCGGAAACGTCTTGCTACGGGAACCCTCTCGGACGTCATCGATTGGCCATCGCCGGGCCGCCTCGCTCAGATAGACGACTTAACGTGTGTGTTTGAGGATCAGGGCATCGAAACTGTAGAGGAACTCCGCGCCAGACTCACTGACCCAGCAGAAAGGCCGGTTCTTCGTGATGCCCTCGCAGCTGTACGTCATGTGAGCCCTAAGACGCTGGACTACATCGACAGTCTCAGTGGACTCTCAACGGGGGTGACTACTGATGTGCGGATACGAAGAGTGGCCGAGACCGCCGGTATCGAGGACACCTCTTACGACAACATGTCGGCCGTGATCCGCGCTGCTGCAGACTCACGAGGGTGGCGCGCTGCGGACCTGGACGCTGCACTGTGGCACTTCGGTATTGAGAGCGCCCCGGCATCATCCACGTAAGGATTTGAGAACTCGTCCCCGGTCAGAGGCACGAACCTGGTATCCGTGGAACTACACCACCGCGGTCTAGTTCCGGCCCCGAACCGGTACACGGCAACGGGTAGGCCCGCAGGGCGCGATGCTGGCCGGCATGGACGGGGTGAATATGAGGCTGCGCGTAGTCTGGCCGGGACGCCAATTCCCATTGCTCCTCCCGTTCGTGGATCGCCCGCCCACGCCGGCAGTGACTACGGCCTGCTTTGGACCACCATCGCTCCGCTCGTCTCGCGGGTGGTTCCGGCCGACAGGGTGGGTAAAGCCCTAGCCATCGTCTTCAGCGGCAGCAGTTTGAGCATGGCCAGCGGGGCTCCCGTGGGCACGGCGCCCGGCGCCCTTCTCGGCTGGCGCGCGTCCTTCCTCTTCCTGGCCGGTTTCGCCCTGCTCCTGATGGGCCTGGCGCTGTAGTTGCTCCCGCAGGTCCCCCAGATCCCCGACGCCGTCCGCCCGTCACTGCGGTGGCCGTCGCCTGGCCGCTGCTGCTCATGGCGCACTTCGCCCTTTTCACCTACATCGCCCCGTTGATCCGCGAAGCGGGCCTGCCGGACTACGCCATCAGCCTCTCCCTCACGGTGCTCGGCGCGTCGGGCCTAGTCGGCATCTGGATTGCAGGCCTTACGGTGGATTCACTGCCGCGCCGTTCGCTGCTGATTACGACGGCGGCCGTCGCCGTTTCGATGCTCCTGCTCCCCGTGCTCGGGGTCACCCTTCCCGGCGCGATCGTGCTCATGGCCGTATGGGGTGCCGGCCTCGGTGCGATCGGCATCTACAACCAGTGCCGTAGAGAGCGCGGTTGGTCAGGGCCGGAAGCCAGGGAACCGGCGGCCCAGTACTGATAGGGCCGGCGTGCCGGCCCCTGCAGCGATGCGATAAACCAGACGCATGCTTGGCTGATCGCCCCGGAGTTAGGGCCTGCTCCGTGTGGTTTTAGCGTCCGTACAATAGCACCAAAAGGGCCGATGGAAAATTCGCCGTCCTTTGACTTCCTAGGGACGGCACAACGACCAGCGTTCTTCTGTTTTACCACTGTCGCCAATAAAGCCGCTCCGTATTCTGTTCCGCCAAGCTCGCCATGTTGTCGCGGACAGCGGGCCGTCTCTATGATCCCTCAGGTTTTGCTCAAGGTTTCCACAGCATTCGCTGAAGAACCAGAATCTTGAGTTTTGGTTAGGAGAGAATGATTATGTCGGGTTAGGCCATGGCACTGCTGTCACGGTCAAAACGCACAACCGACACGATAACGCTCCGTCACCTTGAAGAATCCCTAATTGGATTCCCTGGGGATGACCTTGTCCATGGGGGATTTAATCGGGTGAATGAAACTCTTGCCATCGGGGCTTCTTGTCCCTGGCTTTCGCCGGGTGCGGCGAAGGAGGTACGCCGCAAGCAGCCCTTGCTGTCACCACAGGGTGCTGCCGACGGTCACAGCTACAGCAACCGAGACGGCGGCGCCTGTTACGCGCCACTGTCCCTCCATGGTTAGCACTCGCTCCTGACTCCCCGACCGCCACCATTCCCGCCACCGTTGCGGGGATGAATGCCGAAGCCTTGGATAACGATTTCGTTGCCCTGGGGTTCACGAAGATCATCTACAAATTGGCGCGGGAAAGACGGTCTTGTTGCCGGGTAGCTGAACTGTCACTCGCACCGACAATCCGGGCGCAACGGTCCGTGGAGAAGCGGTTGTAGTTCACGTAACAAAATAAGGTGCATGCTGCGGCAGCCCTGCAATCCGCCCGCCAACTGGTCAGTGTTGGGGGCAACGCACAGTAGCGATCCGCGAAGTTCGCAACTGCATCAGAAAAGGGGAAAATATGTCCGACATCAAAAATGACACAGCATATTCGGCATTGCCGGAGCAGCCGATACACCACGTCCGGGTGGTCGAGGAAAAGCGCAAGAACGGCCTTGGCGTGGCGGCCCTCGTCGTGGGCATAGTCGCCGCAGTATTCAGCATCATTCCTCTCGTAGGAATGATCGCCTTCTTCCTTGGTCCGGTCGCGATCATTCTCGGCATCATCGCCTTCTTCCTTAAGAATCGGAAAAAGGGAATGGCAATCGCCGGATTCATCCTGGGTGTCGTCAGCCTCATCGTCGCCGGAATAGTGACTGCGGGTGTTAGCGCCGCCGCAAAGTCCATTGACGAAAGCATCAATGCCGAGCACACGGTGCAGTACGTGGTCACCACGTCAGGTCCGGCCAGCATTTCGTACTGGACACCGGGCGGAACCTCGACGGAAGACATCACGGCCGGATGGAAGAAGTCCATCACGTCGAAGGAGTTCAATATCACGAGTATCTCCGTCACCGGTAGCTACACTGACGCTTCCGGGGCCGTGACCTGCGAAATTCTGATCGACGGCAAGAGCGCAGGAAAGAACACGGGCAAGGGCACCGGCGCCCACGCTTCCTGCTCAGGAAGCACCTGGCAGAAGTAAATTTGCGGTAGGGCTGGTACTGGGCGCTGAACTGTCTGCCGGTACCAGCCCTGTCACGTCTGACCGTCCCGCCGCCGCCCCTCGATTCGCAGGCCATCGGCCAGCCCGGCGTGAAATCTGTGGCCATCGCGTGGCTGCTCGGCGTCGGGGATCATGAAATATCGGCAAGGAGCATCCCTTTGAGTAACCCCACTGGCGCCGACGCGCCAACGGAAGAGATCGCGAACCAGGATCAACAGCCCGAGCCGGCCGCCAGCACGACTGTCCCTTCCATTCCAGACCGTACGGCGGAGCCAGTCGAGCTCCAGGAACCCCCGACGAAGGTATGCCCTAAATGCAGCGTACAAACTCAAACTGCTGGCAACTTTTGCCCGAATTGCGGCGCTGCCTACGCAGGCCAGCGTAAGCTCCCGAAGTTCAGCAAGCGGGTCATTCTCTTTGCTGTCGGCATTCTGATTATTGCCATAGCTGGAGTAGCGATTGCACTTAGCATTCAACACAATAATCAGGTGAATTCAGAGAAGGCAGCTGCGGCAGCAGCTGCAGAGGCCCAGAAGGAACGCGAGGCCGAGGAAGCCCGAGCCTCTGCCGTCGCCTCGGCATCAGCGGCTGCAAAAGAAGAAGCTGACTCTGCTGAGCGACTGAAGCGGACGGCTATTGTCGCAGCGCTGGAGGAGTCTGTTGTGAAGGACGCCAAGTCTCGCGTCGATAAGGGTGTCCTAGACGGCCCCATTAAACGCGCATCATGCACGCCGCTCGGCGGAGGATCCACAGACGATCTGACTGCAATCACCGGTACCTTCGAATGCATCGCCGTGAACAAAACCGAAGCAGATGGCGCAGAGTCCGGCTACCGTTTTTCGGCTACAGTCAACTGGAACGACGCCAGTTACTCTTGGCACCTCGGCAACTGATTTCTGCCCGTCCCCGGGGATATACGCCTGAAGGCGATGGGGCCGTCCCGCCTAGCGGCCGGCAGCCCATCGCGCTCGCAAAGTTGACGACGAGCAGCATCAGGCGTTGGGCAAGCACGGCTCGCCGGTCGTCGTCGCCCTCGTCGTGACGCTGGCGGGCAGATGGCACGCTACCCGCCCGGCCGCAAAGAGCGCGGCTGGTCCGAACCGGAAGTCAACGAGCCGACGCTCCAGAGCTAAGAGGGGCGGTTGGCCGGCCCCCTCTTGATCAGATCGTTGTCTTTCCTGCTCACATGCCGGGTATCAGCCCCAGTTGCCCCATCATGGAGCCGACGTCAGGATGGGCGCGGAAGGAGACGGTCTTTCCGTCCCTGACGGACGCGAAGTACGTCCCGGGCCCGGCCACCGACTTGCCCATCGCCGGAATTTCCTTGTCTCCCATGTGGATCGGTCAGGTGTTGGTGCCGATGGAAGTAGATGGCGACGATGCCCAACGGACCCGCAACCAGGAACGGAATGCGCCAGCCCCACGCCTCCATCTGATCCTGGCCCATCGTGAGCTGAAGGACGGAAACCACCGCCGCCCCCACCGCAAAGCCGAGGTACCTGCCCGTGTCCAGGAAGCTGACAAAGAACCGCGGCGCCTGTCCGGCGAATGCTCACAGACGAACGTGGTGGCACCGACGTACTCGCCGCCGGTAGAAAAACCCTGCACCAGCTTGGTGACCACCAGCAGCACCGTGGCCCAGATCCCCAGCACCGCGTACCCCGGGAAGCAGGCCGACGACGAACGTCGCCGCGGCCATCAGCATCAACGTCACGGCTAGGCCCCCGTCCGCTCCGGCCATGGCCAAGGGGGCGCGAGCACCGTGCCCAGGGGCGTCCAGGTGGCGGGAGCACCCGGGGACTTTGCCAAATCTGCGGCTTTCTTGCGGCTTCCTTGAGTCGTCACCAATAGCGTGAGTCCGGTCACCTGCCGCAATCACTTTTCCTTGGGGGAAACATTGAACGATAACTCCACTATGCCCGCGCGCCCGAGGATTGGCTGGCGGCCAACGCTTCTCTTCTGGATAGTTGCAGCGATTGTGCTGTTGATTCTCCTGATCGCAGCCACTAGTGGCGGCTTTGCAGGTGTTTTGGTTTTTCTGGGCATCATCGCCTTGATCACCGGCCTATACGCATTGCTCTTTAAACGGCGGTCTTGGGTAGGCATTCCGCACCGAAAGAGCGCGCTGATAGTCACTGTGTCCGGCATTCTCGTATTTATGCTGGGCGGTGTCGTGGGAGCAGGTGCCACGCCGAACTCTAACGACAGCAGGGCATCCCTCGTGAGCGAGCAGCGGCCGACCGCTACCGCCACACCAACTGAAACGAATCCCGCTCAGTCCCCCTGTCTGACGGCCGAAGAATCCCGGACCTACAACGACGAAATCTTCATCTGCACCGAGGGCAGCGATCATCAGCTCGTGTGGCTCCCCGAGGCAGAATCCCGCAAAGTGGTAGAAGCACGTGATGCGAAGGCCAAGGCTGCAGCAGCGAAAATTGCGGCGGACAAGGTGGCAGCGCAAAAGGCGGCGGCCAAGGCAGCCGCCGATAAGGTTGCCGCCAAAAAAGCAGCTGCAAAAGCAGCGGCGGATAAGCTCGCTGCCGAAAAAGCAGCCGCCCAAGCGGCAGCGGCACGCGTGGCAGCACAAAAGGCGGCAGCACAAAAGGCGGCAGTAGAAAAAGCGGCCGCGGAAAAGGCGGCAGCAGATCAGGCTGCGGCGGCCCAGGCGGCAGCAGACCGTGCCGCCCAGCAGGCTGCCGCCGATCAGGCCGCGCAGCAGGCGGCTGTGCCCGCACCCGCTTCCGTCTACTACAAGAACTGCACCGCAGCCAGGGCCGCGGGTGCTGCGCCCGTGTATGCAGGCACCCCGGGATACGCGGCCCACCTCGACCGCGACGGCGATGGGATCGGCTGCGAATGATGGAGGTTTTCCCCCGACGAGGAAAGCCCGGCCCACCTGCACAATCTCATGGACGAGCGCGGCGGTGAAGCTGCCCAAGTGCATGAGCTGACGGCTTAACCGCTCCTGATACAACCGATAGACAAGCGGGCCCGCTGCTACATGCAGCGGGCCCGCCTTGCCGTCGTAGCCGGTCATCAGGCCAAAGCGCGCTCCCCCGGACTGTGTGCTGACCGAACTCTCGGCATCGCCGGCCGAGTCCCAGGCTGTGAACCGGAGGCTGCTCTTTGAATGCGCCGTCACGCACTACGCGTCCATGAACGCCACAGCTGAACAACTGGACGAACTCGATCGACTGAGCCGTAACTTGGCCGAAACCACGGACTGGTGGTCCGACTACTACCAGGCAGACGTGCCGGCGGCGCAAGGCGCGGTCCCGCCGTCGTCGTGGCCCCGCTGATCGCTCTGCAGTGGACCACGCTCACCGAGCTCTATGCCTATTTCATCCCCTACTCGATCGAGCTGCTGCACAAATCAAACTGCGACCACGTCGCGCTCGTGGCAGCCCTGCGCGCCGGCCAATGGGACGAAGCCGAGGTCGCCCGCAAGCACGTGGACATCCTGCACCGGACCATGTTCATGGGCCTGGCCGAGGGCGGATCCGCCTCCTCCTCCCCTGCCTAGAACACGGCCGCCCGGAATGCTCTGGAAAGCCCCTTTATTCCCTGCACAGGCGCGGTTTTCAGGAGTAGGATTTGGGCGTCGGCAGAAGTCCGGCGACTCCTGCCGCGAGGCCGGTTCTCCATCTGAAGAGCCGGTAACCAGCGTGAAAGGCAGACCAATGACTACCGCTTCACACCCCACCGAGCACCACCACATGATGGGGCTGTCCCTCCACAACACCGCCATGGGTCTTGGTGCGGTTTTCCTGCTGGTTGGAGTCCTCGGGTTCATCCCGGGAATCACCACCAATTACGGCGCCATGAACTTTGCCGGACATGAGTCCGGGGCAATGCTGCTTGGAGTCTTCCAGGTGTCCGTACTGCATAACATCGTCCATTTGCTGTTCGGCGCGGCCGGCATTGCAATGGCCCGGACCGCCCAGATGGCCCGCTGGTTCTTGCTCGGCGGCGGCGCGGTCTACGTGGTTCTGTGGATCTACGGCCTGTTCATTGACATGGACGGGGGCGCCAACTTTGTCCCGCTTAACACTGCCGACAATTGGCTGCATCTGCTCCTCGGCGTCGCCATGATCGGTTTGGGCCTCTGGCTCGGCAGGGATGCGATGGAGAGGACGAGGGGAAGCGCCACATAGCGCCACCCACGGTTCTGAATAACCGACGACGGCGGCCGTCCCCCGGGCGGGAAATCTGCACCGGGGACGGTCTGCCCTCTGCGTCCGCGGCTCCCGATGCTGCCTGAACACGGACGCGTATTCCCGGCTGATCCGGACTGGAACGTCACGTTGACGTGGCAGTCGTTCCTGTCCAGCCACCGATCCAACTGGCAAGGAGATCATCATGCTCGGAGAACAAATCGGGGAACTCAACGGCGAGACCATCAGCACGCGGGTTCTGGAAGACACTGGCCGCGGTCCGCGCACCGAAGTGACCGACCATCAGGTCGGCACGCTCTGCGGTGCCCAAGTTGACGTAAATGTCACCTATGTCGGCACGCTTCGCCCCAGCGGCACAGTCGTCGGCAACGGAAACGGATTTGTGGTCACCGCAAGCGGGCAGACAGCCACCTTCACCGGCCACGGTGTCGGTAGCTTCACCGGTCCGGGTCAACTCACCTGGCGGGGTGCATTGTTCTACGAAACGACTTCAGACGAGTTGAGCCGCCTCAACGGGATCGCAGTCTTGTTCGAGTACCAGGTGGCGGACGGCAAGTCCGAAGGCCGCCTTTTCGAGTGGAAGTAGAGCGACGTCGACGGTTCCGATCCTGCCTCCGCCCCAACGCCGGGCCTCTCACGCTATCCGCTAATTACTCCTGTCCGCGCCTTCCAGACCAGCCGGCCGCCGCGGAAATCCGATTCCCGGCCGCCAGGAACGGAGTACTCGTCTGTGACTGGATAGCCGAGCCGGCCTTTCTCCCAGCCCAGCGCCGCCCACTTGGCCCGGATCGCTCCGTGGACCTCATGCGCGCCGGTCTTCGGCGACCAGTAGATCGAAGCCCCACCCGAACCGGAGAAGTGGGTATACCGCCCTCCCCGGTCCGGGGTGCCCATCTCGTCAGTCAGCGGATAACCGAGCGGGCCCTTCTCCCAGCCCATCGCCGCCCACTTGGTCCGGATCGCTCCGTGAACCTCATGCGAGCCGGTCTTGGGCGACCAGTAGATCGAAGCCCCACCCGAACCTGAGAAGTGGCTGTACCGCCCCACCCGGTCAGGAGTGCCTTTCTCGTCACTGGTTGGATAGCCGAGCGGGCCTTTTTCCCAGCCCAGGGCCGCCCATTTGGTCCGGATCCCGCCGTGGACCTCATGCGCGCCGGTCTTGGGCGACCAGTAGATCGAGGCCCCGCCCGAACCGGAGAAGTGGCTGTACTGTCCCGCCCCATCCGCAGTGCCCGTCACGTCGGTGGTCGGATAGCCGAGCAGGCCTTTCTCCGAGCCCAGCGACGCCCACAAGGCCCGGATGGCACCGTGCACCTCATGCGCACCGGTCTTCGGCGACCAGTAGATCGAGGTCCCGCCCGAACCGGAGAAGTTGCTGTACCGCCCCACCCCATCCGGCGTGACCGTCACGTCGGTGGTCGGGAAGCCGAACGTGCCCGTGGCGCCGCCCGCCGCCTTGTAGCTGTTGTAGATCGCTGTATGGACCTCATGCGCACCAGTCGCCGGTGACCAGCAGATCACCCCGCTGACGAAGTCCTGGCACTTTCCATCCGCGACGGCGTACTGTCCGGTGAGCGCGCGCCCGAGGGACGACGCGGGGCGGCCGGCACCGATCTGTTGTGCCTTGACTGCGATTGGGTCGTCGGTGCCGTTGCCGGTGAGCATCACCTTCAGCGCGCCTTGGCCGTCATCGGTGGTGATCAGATAGAAGGTGTCCTGTGTGCCGGCCTGCCCGAGGGCGGTCGGCGTGAAGGTCACGCTCTGGAACGCGGATTCACCTGGCGGAATGGTGAGGCCCTCGGAGATGGGCGCGGTCGTCGAGAAGTCGCCCTGCGGCGCCTTCGCCTTGGTGATCGTCATCGGGATATTGCCGGTGTTGAGGATGGTGAAGTCCGCCGTGGCCGATGTTCCGACGGGGACGTCACCGAAGTCCAGCGAGGGCGGCATCTCCAGATGCGCCGTGCCGGACACGGCGGTCGCGGTCAGCGGCACGGTCACGGAACCGCGGTCGCTGACGATGACCAGCGAGTCGGCCACCGGGTCCGCCGTCGTGGGGCTGAAGGTCACAGACACCGGAACCGACGCGAGGGGTTGGATCTGCTGGCCCGCCACCGGCAGCGTGGTCGGGTCGACGCTAAGCTCCGCGTTGGCCGGCAGGGTGACGCCGGTGATCTCGACGACGGTCGCACCGGTGTTGACGATGTTGACAGTTTGCTGGCTGCTCGTCAGGGTCGGCACGTCAGTGAACTGGAGCGCGGCGGGGGTGGCGCCCAGGCCGTCTCGTGTGCCGACGCCGTGGATGCCCAGGAGCACGGTCTCGCCGTCGGCCGTAGTGACGGTCAGCGTGCCGTCAGCCTGCCCGGGAGCTGTCGGCGAAAAGGTCACCGGGGCGGTCAGGCTATCCCCACTCTGCAGGGTGCCGGTCAGGCTGCTCGAAGCTCCGATCCCGAACGGCGCCCCTGTTGTGACGGAGCTGAGCGTCACCGCCCGGGTGGCTGTGATCGTGACATTGCCGGTCTGGGTGGCGCCCACTTCGGCTGCGCCCAGGTCGGTGTCCGCCGCGCCCACGGCTGCAGTTGTCGGGGCGCCGAAGCCATGCACGTGGCCGTCGCGGGTGCCAACGTACACCCGACCGTTGTCAGTGGCCACCGAGGAGAACTTGGCGGCTGTGCCTAACGGGGCGCTGAACACCTGTTGGAGGGACCCGGTGGTGTCCGGGAGGGCGCGGTAGGCCCGCAGTTCCGCATTGACCCCGGTTGCTCCGGTGGAGTAGACCGCCCAGACGAGGGCGGAGGACCCGTCCGTGCCGGAAGAGGTCACCGCTGGCGCGCCGGAGGTGTACCCGAATGTGCCTGCGGACGTCCCGACGGAGGCGAGCAGGATCCCGCCCGTGCTGGTCGGCACAAGCTTGAACGCGCGCAGAAAACCCCTGTTCTCGACGGTGTAGAGATACCCGCCGTCGGCCGTCCCGAGAAACGCGGGCCGTCCCCACACCCCGTTGTACGGTCCGGCTGCGTCGAGGACTGCATCGGTTCCGCCCGGCCCCTGCGCCATGCCGCCCAGATTGTCCCGGTCCAGCAGGTAGACGTGGCCGTCCTTGCCGACCTGTGCCAGCAGGTGCGGGTGCTCGGCCGTGCCATAGCCGTCAGGGATGGCAACCGGGGCCCCGGAACCCAGGTCGGCGTCGCTCTGGTCCAGCTTGAGGTTGTTGGCGGGGCTGAAGAAGTCGGTTGGGCTCAGGTTGCCGTCGCTTCCAACCTGGACTCTGACCACCGATTCCGCCAGGGTACCGGGAGGCATGTTGCCCGGGCCAGCCTTCGGGGAGATGCCGTTCCCGGTGGCGAACAGGATTTGACCGGGGCCGTCGGATACCAGTCCTCCGCCGGACTGCCAGATCCCGCCCTCCGCGTTGGCGTTCCCTGATTCCGTGGCCCACATCGTTGTCTGCCGTCCGCTCGTGGACACCCCGATGACGTAGCCGACGAAGGGGGTGTAGTCGCAGTGGCTGGCGAAGCCCGCGTACACCACCCCGTCCATAAGCAGCAGTCCGGGCCGCTGCATGGCGGTCATCGCATTGAAGGGGCGGGTCGGATCGTTGGTGGGGGCGCCGCTGATGAGGACGGGGAACCCGGGCCTCTCCGCCCCGGTCACCTGGTCTAGGGAGTGCATGTACCAGTGCGGGAGCTGCGGGCTAGCTCCGTCGTTCGTCTTCGCCAGCAGGAAGACGCTGTTTGTCGCCGCGTCGAAGACCGGAGTGGAGGTGATTCCAATGTTGGGCGTGAGGTCACCGCAGCTGACGGTCGACGCCGGCCAGGCCGGCCCGAGGGAACGCTGCCACTTCGTCTCCCCTGTGACACTGTCCAGCCCGTAAACGGCGTTATTTTCCGTCGCGGCAATCACGGTGCCGCCGACAACGAGTGGCTGGGCGTAGACCTGCCCGTCCACCGCCGTGGAGAACAGCTTGCCGAAGTTCGACGACGAGACGGACGACGGCGAGAGCGTGCTCTCGGTGCTGTCCCACCCGGTCCGAAGCGTGTCGCGGCCAATCGTGCCGACGTCCGCGGCGGCGATTCCGCTGACGGACAGGCCGGCGAATGCAAGGGCTGCCGACAAAAGAGCACTCCACGCGCGTCGGCGCTGCAGCGGCAAAGAGCGCCGCGAGCGTCCTTCTCCCTTCGCGGCCTCGTTATACATTGCCGGCCCCATATGAGGAACCGTGGCCGCCGAAGCGCCTGGAGGACACCTTTGTAGCCGAGGCGCGAGTCAACGCCCCAGTTTCTCGTTGATCGCGCATGTTTGAGACCTGCTTCAGACCGTCGTTGGACTAGGCGCCGTGTCCGGTGCAGCTCAGTGCATCGGGCCCGGTAGTCCTGAGTGGGGCTCCCAAACCACCAACTTCAGGACCATCCCACTGTCAGCGTCGGGCCCTAGGAAAAAGTGGGAGTCGACCCGCAAGACACTCATTCCCACCCCCTAGGAAGGGGGTTGATGCGTCCCAGCCTGGTCCGCCGGAGGTGATCACGTTGGCTGCCGGCCGTAATGCCAGCGGCATCACCGTGGCGAAGCTCGCCGCCGGGCCCTGCTCCTAGGGATTCCACCCACGCCTAGTCAGAATGCGTAAAAGCAAGATAATGTATTCCTTGTCAAAGGATGCACATTCCTCCTGCCCGGCACAGCCGCCGACAGAGAAGGGACTGCGTCACCTCCCCGGCGCGCCGCCGCCGCGAAAGGAACCACCATCATGAACTACGCAAGCTTCGTATCCCCAGACGGCTCCCCCACCTGGGGCATCATCGCCGACGGACGCGCCTACGATCTCGGCCCCAGCGGTGCCAACCTGGCCCGCACGCTCCGCGCCGCCGTCGAGCAGGGCATCTTCGGCACCGTCGGCGAAGAGTTCCGCAACGCCACCTCCCGCGCGGAAGCGGACATCGAGTTCCTCCCCGCCGTCACGGATCCCGGCAAGGTCATCTGCATCGGCGTGAACTACCGCAGCCACCAGGAAGAGTCCGGCAAGACGGAGCAGAAGGCCCCCACCATCTTCACCCGCTTCGCCGACTCCCAGATGGGCCACCTGCAGCCGGCCCAGATGCCTGCCACAACCACCAAGTTCGACTACGAAGGCGAAATGGCCCTGGTCATCGGCAAGGATGCGTTCCACGTCGCCGAAGACGACGCCTTTGACTACGTTGCCGGCTATGCCGCCTACAACGACCTCAGCGTCCGCGACTGGCAGCTCGCGGCCTCCCAGTGGATCCCCGGCAAGAACTTCCCCGGCACCGGCGGCTTCGGCCCCTACCTCGTCCCGGCTGCCGACCTGGGCGACGTCAACGCACTCACCCTCGAAACCCGGGTCAACGGCGACATCCGCCAGAAGGCCTCCGTGGCCGATCTGTACTTCACCATTCCGCAGCTGATCGCCTACGTCACCGGCTTCACCAAGCTCTCCGCCGGCGATGTGATCGTCACCGGCACCCCCGGCGGCGTGGGCCTGTTCATGGAACCGTCCGGCCTGCTCTCGGAAGGGGACGTCGTCGAGGTGGAAATCACCGGTCTGGGCACCCTGAAAAACACGGTGGAACTCGTCTCCTGACCGGCTCTGCTCCCCCGACTGCACTCCTTAAGGAACGGAACTTTGATCGGCATGGACAAAATCATCGAAACAGACGTGGTTGTCATCGGGGCGGGCCCCATCGGCCTGGCCGCGGCGAACCTGCTGGCGGACCAGGGCGTCAACGTGATGCTCGTTGAACGCCATGCCGGGACAAGCGACGAACCGCGGGCCATCAGCGCAACCGACGAGACGCTGCGGGTCATGCAGCAGATCGGCATTCTGGACCGGCTGGCGCCAGAGATGCTCATGGACACGGGCGCCCGCTACTTCGGCCGGAAGGAACAGCTGCTGGCGGAGGTCTACCCCGCGAGCCCTCGGCTGGGCCAGCCCGGCAAGTCGCAGTTCGACCAGCCCGTGATGGAATCACTGCTCCTGGAAGCCGCCCGGGCCCGTCCGCTGATCGACGTCCGCTTCAACACTGAGGCGTTTCGCATCACGGACGGCCCCGGGCACGCGGACACGGTGCTGATCGACGACGACGGCAAGCACACCGTCCGCTCCAAATGGGTGGTGGCGTGCGACGGCGGCCGCAGCCCGGTCCGCTCCCAGCTCGGCATCCCGATGGAAGGTTCCACCCAGGTCCAGAAGTGGATCGTGGTGGACATCATCAACACACCGGGTGAGCCGGAGCGGTTTTCCGAGTTCCACTGCAACGGGACACGTCCCGTTGTGGTGGTCCCAGGGGTTAACGGCCGCCGCCGCTACGAGTTCATGCTCCTCCCCGGTGAGGAGGCCGCGACGGTGACCTCCCCGGAGGCCATCATCAGGCTGATCGCGCCGTTCCAGACGATCGTCGCGGCGGACATCCGCCGCGCTGCCGTCTACGTTGCCCACCAGCGCGTGGCCCTGAACTACCGCGTGGGGCACGTGCTCCTCGCGGGGGACGCAGCCCACATGATGCCCCCGTTCGCCGGCCAGGCCCTGAACGCCGGCATCCGTGACGTCGCCAACCTCGCCTGGAAAATCGCCGCCAACGTCCAGGGCACCGGAACCGATGCACTGGTGAACACCTACCAGGCCGAGCGGCGTCCGCACGCGGTGGACATGGTGCGCCTTTCCCACCGGATCGGCACAGTGGTGATGAACGTCAACCCCTCGCTCACCGCCATCCGCGACGCCGCCATCACCGCTTCCGGCATCGTTCCGGCCGCCAAGGCATGGCTCGCCGGCATGAAGTTCCTCAAGCAGCCGCACTTCACCGACGGCTGCGTGGTGGCCCCGGGCGCCGGTGTCCCGAAGGCAGCGGCCGCGCTGGTGGGCCGCTCGCTGTCCCAGCCGCAGGTCACCCTGCCCACCGGCGACGCCGTCCCGCTGGACGCCGTCCTCGGTACGGGGTGGGCACTCCTGCATTTCCCCTCTGACGGCGGCCCAGCCATTGTAGTCCGGCGCTTGGGCACTGAAGGGAACGGCACTGAGGGGAACGACACTGACGAGACCGACGACGGCGGCTCCCCCCTTGCGCTGTGCGGCGCCACCGCAGTGACCGACACCAGCGGTGCTTTCAAGGCTGTTGCCGGCAGCGGCGTAACCCTCGTGGTGCGCCCCGACCGCTACGTCGCAGCAGCCATCACCCCGGACACCGAGCAGACGGCCTTTGACGCGCTGGCCGCGTATGTGCCGGAGCTGCACCTCCTGCGGCACGCCGAAACAGGAACACCGGCTGCACGCTGACAAATAGACGGGCACAAAGGAGCGGGGAGGCCACGTGGCCTCCCCGCTCTTTTGCTGTCCCAGGCTGTTCCTGTACAAAGTGCAGCCGGGTACAGAACAACTGGTACAGAACGACGGCGGGGCCGCACCCGCCGGGATCGGAATCCCTGGGTGCGGCCCCGCCGTCGGGCTTCGAAGCTGCTGCTTACACCTCGCCGCCGTGGCGTTCGATGACGTCGCTGGCCAGCTGCTTGCCGAAGGATGTGTGCAGGCGGAGGGCCTCCGCCGCCCGCTCGTAGTCGTGGTCCTTCAGCGCCGCCGTGAGCTCGACGATGTGGCTGTGGTCCATCTTCCGGGCCCACTCCTCGCTGTTGAGGGCCTCGCGCCAGACCGTGCCGATTCCGAGGCGGCGGAAGGCGTCGGTGAGCTGGGCGGAGCCCGCCACGCTGACCAGGCGGTTGTGGTACTTCGCGTTCGTCTTGAGGAACTTGTCCAGGGCTTCCTGGCCGCCCTGGCGCAGCAGTGCGAGCTCGTCGGTGAACCGGCTCAATTCCGCGATGTCCTCGTCCGTGAACTTCCCGAAATGGCTGGCGAGGACGCCGAGCTCGATGGTGAGGCGGCCGTCGTAGACACTGTCCGTCAGCTGGCGGGTGATGGGCGCGGGCAGGAATTCGCCCCGGTCCCCCCGGATGACCAGGGATTCGGCCGTCAACTTAACCAGGGCATTGTGGACGTTGTGCGGATCGGACTTGGCCTGTTCGGCGATCTCCACCGGATCCAGTGCCTGGTGCAGCGGGGTGCGGCGGCCCAGCACCCAGTCACGCACGGCGTCGTAGGCCGCGAGCTCCTTGATCCTTTCCAGCCGGCCGAAAGCGCCGCGGAAGTACGCCAGCGGCTCTCCCGCGGTGGCCTTGGCATCCGTAACCTGGCCAAGGAAGACGGTGTGCGTGCCGCCGGTGGGGGTTTCCGCAACCCGGCAGACGATGGTGGCAAGGGCTCCATCCAGCATCGGGACGCCCTCGGCCGACATGGTGACCGAGACGCCGTCGAACTTGTCTCCGCCCTTGCGTCCGAACTTCATGGCGAGGTCGCTCTGGTCCTCGGCCAGGATGTTGATGCCGAACACTCCGGCCTTCAGCACGGCGTCGTGCGTGGAGCTGGAGCGGTTAAGGCAGGCGAGCATCATGGGAGGCTCCATGGACAGCGACGACACGGCCGACGCCGTCGTTCCGTACAGCTCGCCGTCCACAACCGTGGTGATCACCGTGACGCCGCTGGCGAAATGGCCCACGACGTGACGGAAAGCGGCGGGATCGACGGTGATCTCCGCGGTGGGTGCAACCTGGGGTGTATTCATTTCATCCTCCTGGGATTTAGTGCTGAAAAGTCGGGTGTGAAGAGTTTGATGAGGGGTGCCAGGCTGTCCAGCTCCTCAAGGTGCTGGACGAGCCGGACCGCTTCCTCGGCATTCCTGCGAGGGATCCTGCCGCCGAACTCGGCATTGGCGTAGTACTTGTCCAGGATCTCCGTCTCGCTCATCGGGCTGGCGTAGATGTCCCCCTTGGGCACGTCCGTCCTGGTCCTGAGCACGGAACCGTTCCGGAGCCGCAGCTCCACTTCGGCGGTGAGCGATTCCGCCGGCGGCAGCGAATCAACCAGCCGGATCCTGTCCAGCAGCCGCTGCAGGCGCGGATCCTGCATATGCTCCAGCGTGAGGTGTTCCGGCCGGACCGTCTTGTACATCAGGGCCGTGGCGGCCGTGAAACGGATGCTGAAGGCGCCGGAAACCTCCGGGCAGTCCCCGACCACGAACGGCTGGCCCACAAAACCCTTCAGGGTCCGGGGGGTCACATGGATGAGGACATCCTCGATCTCATCCTCATTGAGCCGGTTCTCGGTGGCCAGCCGCACGCAGGCGTCCAGTGAGGGGTGGCTCGCCCGGCACGAGGACCACGGCTTGATCACACAGTCCGCATAGAAGGCCCGGCCGAGACCGCGGGTCACCTTGCCGGGCGCCGGTGACGCGCAGTACATGTCCAGGAACCCGTGCGGACCCGCGATGGCGTCCGCCGGCCCGGTGAACCCGGCCTGCGCCAGCTCCGCGGACACGATCGAGTTGCGGGCGGCGAACGCGATGGGCAGTTTGAACGCGAGGGTCTGGTCGAAAATGTTGGCCACGGTTCCGGACAGTTGGTTCACCGCGATTCCCAGCGCGTTCCGGACCTGGTCCGCGTCCAGCCCCATGAGCTTGGCGGCGACGGCGGTGCCGCCGAGGCCGTTGACGGTGCCTGTGTTGTCCTGGCCGCTGTAGACGTCAAAGCCCGACGCCGCGGCGAGGCGCGAGGTGAGGTCGTCCCCCAGGATCAGTGCGGTGAGCAGGTCCCGGCCCGAGGAGCCCTGCTGCTCGGCGACGGCCAGGGCCACCGGAACCGTGGTCCCGCTGATGTGGGCGGCCGACTGCGTCTGGTCCTCGTATTCCGCACCGATCGGCTCGAAGTCGTAGGACCGCATCATCACGGCGTTGACCATCGCCGCATTGTGCGCCGGGAGGCGGATGCCGTGGACCAGCACCCGCGATTCCGGCGCGCCGCCCCAGCGGCGGGCGAGGTCCAGGACGGCGCCGTTGCCCTGGGCGCGGTGGCCTGCGGCGATGTTGCCCAGCGAGTCGATGATCCGGATCTTGGCCCGGGCCACGGTGCCGGCGTCGAGGGCCTC
The DNA here is from genome assembly GCF_056395905.1 of Arthrobacter sp. 05T444. Lineage (NCBI taxonomy): Bacteria > Bacillati > Actinomycetota > Actinomycetes > Micrococcales > Micrococcaceae > Arthrobacter > Arthrobacter sp. 05T444. The sequence goes on along the minus strand of NZ_JBFTKK010000010.1, from coordinate 49,093 downwards.
GAAGCTGGTCTCTGCGACGTGCCGGGCCACTGTGCCCGCCATGTTTTCAGTGCCGTTTTCGAGGCCGTTTCCGCGGCCGGCGGCCTCTGCTATTTGCGCTGTCATGGCGGAACCTAGCCCCGCGCCCCAACGGCGATCCGGTCACTGGCGGACGCGGCAGGAAAGCCGTCGTCCGCAGCGGGGATGCCGTCGATTTCCTCGAACATCGCCTTGTAGGCGCCGGTTTCCCCGGCGGCCTGGGCCTTGCGGTGGTCCAGGGCGCGGGCGCGGCCGATGCTGCCAAGATAGAAACGTTCGTAGAGCTCGATCCGGCTGCCCAGTGCCGAGCCGGCGAAGTCCCAGGCGGTGCGCATGATGCGGGCGCGTTCCTGGGCGCTGATGCCGTTCGCGCCGGGCAGGTACTTCTTCAGCAGCGGGCCCAGGCGCGGATCGTTGAAGGCACCGCCCGTGGGGGTTGCCAGCAGGTTGTGCGAGCCCATGGATTTGATGATTTCGTTGATCCGGATCATCCAGCCGGGCATGATGGCCCGCAGCGAGCTGATGTCGTCATGGCAGAAGAACGCTCCGCCGCCCCAGTCCGAGGCCCGCATTTCCGCGGAGTGGATGGCCGCGCGGGTGAGGCGCAGGTAAGTGTAGATCTCGCCGAGCATCGCGCCGACGTCGGGCTTGTTCTCGGTGCCGGTCACCTTGGCGATCTGCGTGCACAGGTCGTAGGCGAACTCCAGCTTCACGGCGGCGCGGATGGCCGTCTGCTGCTGCGTGTTGCCGGACGCGGTGCCGGCGTTGATGGAGTTGTAGACGTCCAGGTTACCGTCGATGAACACGCGGTCCCAGGGCACCAGGACGTCGTCGAAGATGATGACGGCGTCCTGCTCGTCGAATCGGGCAGAGAACGGCTTGTCCGCTACATCGGCGTCCACGCCGTAGTGGTCCCGGCAGACGGCGACGACGCCCGGCGTGGCCACCGGTATGGCAAAGGAGATCGCGTACTCCTCGAAGCCCTTCTGGATGGGTACTGCGGGGTAGACGTACAGCTCATCGGCAATCGGCCCGAGGGTGGCGAGCATCTTGGCGCCCTTGACGATCAAGCCCTGCTCGGTCCGCTCCACCACGCGCAGGGTGAGTTCCTCGTTCATGCCCTGCAGTTCGCCGACGCTCTTGTCGATCGCGGCATGCACGATGGTGTGGGTCAAAGCGAGGTCCTTTTCGATCACTTCGCGGTGGTAGGCCGCCAGCCGCTGGTGGTACACCGGATCCCCGGAGCGGTCGAAGATGTCCTTGCGGGACACATGTCCGGCCAGGACCACATTGACGTAGTCCGGCGTGCGGCCCAGCATGCCGTTGGAGTACCGGGCCAGGCGGTCGAAAGCGCGATGCCGGAGTGCGATGTCCTCCGCGTTCTTCGGCAGCGAGAGACTCACATTCATGGCCTCGCCGGTCTCCGGATGCGTGGTCAGGCAGTCCGCCGCGTACTTGTGCTGGTAGTCGAAGTAGCCGGCCATGCCTTCGACAGAACCCTTGAAGGCCGGGTGTTCCAGGACCGAGATGCGTTCCGAGCCCAGCCATACCTCGCGGCCGTCATCCAGGCCCCGCTTGTACTCTGCTCCGGTGCGTGCTGTCACTTTGAACTCCTTCTAGGCTGGCACCAGTGCTGGCACCTGGGAACTTTCACAACATTGTGAGATGAAAATGCATTCTTTGATTGATTTTATATAAAAAGAGTGACCTTGGCAATGCCCTCCTGGTGCGCTCCGGTCAGAACGACGTGATGACGCTGCGGGCGATCGCACCGGACTCCTGCAGGCGGTAGGCGTCATTGATCCCCTCGAGCGGAATTTCCTGGGCCACCAGGTCATCGAGGTTCAGGCGACCCTGCAGGTAGAGCTCGGCGTACATCGGAATGTCCCGGCGGATGTTGCTCGATCCCATGTAGACGCCCTGGATTCGCCGCTGCGAGGCGATGAGTGAGCGCAGCACGTCCACCTCCAGGGGCGCGCCCTGCGGGATGCCGATGAAGTAGGCGCCGCCGCCCACCCGGGTCATCTCGATGGCCTGGGCCTGGGTTACCCCCAGCCCGATTGCCTCGAAGGAGTGATGCACGCCGCGGCCGCTGATCCCCCGCACCTTGGCCACAGCATCATCTTCGCTGGAGTTCACCACGTGGGTGGCGCCGAACCGTGCGGCCAGTTCGAGCTTGGCCGGATGCACATCGACGCCAATGATGGTGGTGGCCCCGGCGATCCTGGCGCCGGACAGGATATTAAGGCCGATGCCGCCCAGCCCGATGACGGCAACAGCGTCGCCCGGCTGGACCTTCGCCGTATTAAGCGCCGCCCCCACGCCGGTAATGGCCGCACAACTGAGCACGGCAGCTTGGGGGAAGGGCACCTCCTTGGGGATCCGCACCAGGGTGTTGGCGTGGCAGATGGTGTACTCGGCAAAGGCGGCGACACCAAAGGCGTGCACATCCCCGCCGCCCCTGCGCAGCTTGGCGCCGGCAGCGAGCGGCCGGGAGACCTCGCCGGGATTGACACAGCGGTAGCTGTGGCCGGCCAGGCATTCCTCGCAATGCCCGCAGAACTTCACTTCGGAGCCAACCACGTGGTCCCCGACGGCGAGGTCCCGGACGTCGGGACCGACGGCGGCCACGATGCCGGCCATTTCATGTCCAACAACCATGGGAAGCGGGCGCCCGCGGTCGATCGAGGCGACGAGCAGATCCGAATGGCACAAGCCGGCAGCCTTGACCTCCACGAGGACCTCGCGGCCCACCGGATCCCCGATGCTGATCTCTTCCACATCAAAACGGCCGTTGATTTCGTTGATGACTGCAGCTTTCATCGTTGACTCCCTTGTCTGGTGGCGAGCTTGCCTGGTGATGCACTTACCTGATGGGCGTGGACTGGCGCCCGTTAAAATGTGACTAATAATCGATAATCTAGTTATTTTGCACTTCACCAGACACTATATTTATATTTATGGTCTGAGCCACGTCCATGCCGGTCATCCCGGCTCATTCATTGAGGGGAACAAACGGTCATGAAAGCAGCAGTGCTCGACGGTGTAGGTCAGCCGTTCCAAGTCCAGGACATCGACATCGCCGATCCGATGGGCCGTGAGGTGCTTATCGACGTCCGCGCCAGCGGCTTGTGCCATAGCGATATGCATGTGGCCGAGACCAACGTGGGATTCCCCATGCCCGCATTGCTCGGCCACGAGATCGCCGGGGTGGTGGCCGAAGTAGGCCCGGACGTCACGGAGTTCCGCGTCGGCGATCACGTGGTGTCCTCGCCGATCCACAGCTGCGGCCATTGCCGGGGTTGCCTGACCGGCCGCCCCTACCAGTGCCGCCATCCACAGGAAACCCAGCGGACCCCAGGCCACGGCCCGCGGCTGAGCCGCAACGGCGACGCGCTGACGCAGTTCATCGGCGTCGGCGGTTTCGCCGAGCAGGTGCTCGTCCACGAGAATACGGTGGTCTCTGTCAGCAAGGACATCCCATTCGACCGCGCCGCCCTGCTGGGCTGTGGGGTGGTGACCGGGGCCGGGGCGGCCATCAATTCGGCGCGCATCCGTCCCGGAGATACCGTTGCCGTCATCGGTTGCGGCGGGGTGGGGCTCAACGTCATCCAGGGTGCCGCCCTTGCCGGGGCGCGCAGGATCATCGCAATCGATCTGCAGCCAGGGAAGCTCGAACTCGCCAAGGTCTTTGGTGCCACGGACATCGTCAATGCCGGGGACGGGGACTCCGTGCAGGCCGTCAAGGACCTCTCCGGCGGCGGAGTCACCTGCGCCTTCGAGGTGATCGGCCTGAAGCAGACAGCAATGGACGCCGTCGCGATGCTGGACATCGGCGGGACTGCGTTCCTCATCGGTGTCCAGAAACCGGAAACCCGCCTGGAAGTGACTCCCTTCGGCGACCTGATGGGCAAGCAGAAGGGCATCCGGGGCGTGGCCATGGGCTCCACCAACCTCAAGATCGACATCCCCATGTACGCGGAACTGTACCTGCAGGGCCGCTTCAAGCTGGATGAACTGGTCTCCCGGCACATCTCGCTGGACCAGATCAATGAGGGTTACGACCTGCTGCGCGGCGGTTCAGTGGCCCGCTCGGTGATCACCCACTTCTGAATTTTTCGGATCCGCACAGACCCCTTAACACCAGTGGAGCCGCCCTTTCGGACGGCTCCACTGGTGTTTCCGGCAGCTGATGTTTCCGGCCGGTTGGTGTTTCCGGCAGGTGCGGCGGACTTAGCGCCGCGGCCGCAGTTCAGGCTCGACGCCGACCGCCTCACCGCCGGCTTCGGTCACCGCATACAATGACGGGCTCCTCGGATCGGAACGCGGCACGGCGTGGCCTTCGGGCGTCCGCGCCACGCCGTCGGCGACGAAGCCGAGCAGCAGCGCTCGCACGCGGTCCGACACCGAGTCGAAGACGTCCCCGGGGAACCCCTCGAGCATGGGCGCATCCTGCCAGTCCGCGCGGTTCCCGAAGAGGAACGGAAGTTCGAAGCAGTGCGGGGCGCCGGCGCCGTCGAGCCTGCTGCGCACGGAGAACCGCAGCAGCGTGGCCGGGATTCCGGCGCGGGCCGCCTGGCCTGCAAGCTCGGTGGCGGCGAGCCGGAACTGGTGCAGGCTCATGGCCTCCACCAGCTTCGCGTGGTTCGTCGCCCCGGGATGCCGTTCCCCGATGAAGGACAGTGCCTCGACGGCGGCTTCGAAGTGCGCGCCGACGAAGCCGGCAAGCTGTTCCGGGCCTACGGCCTGGACGGGCAGGGCGTGCAGGAACGCGGCGGCCTCATCATCGGTGCTGCTCAACAGCAGCGCGTCCACGTGCATTGCGGCCGCCGCGGCCTCGAAGTCCAGGGCCCATGACGGAACCAGCTCCCCGTCGGCGGCCGGCATCAGGCCCAGTCCCCTGCCCGCATAGGCCTTGGACACCGCGGCCTGGGCGGCCAGGATCTCCCCGGCCGTAGCCGCGGATTCCGGCGAACCGTCCCCCGCACCGTCACCGACTCCGAGTGCGGCGGCGAAAATCTTGGACCGCTCGTCGAACTCCGCGGCGTTCAGCGGCGGCTGCCAGGGCAGGCTGAACAGGGCGGTCCGGCTGAACAGTCCGCGCGCCTGCTCGGCGAAACTGAGCACGTAGGCGTACCACGCCCCTGCCGAATGCCCCGCCAGGGTGGTGGCCGAGGGATTGCCGCCGAACGCGGCGATGTTGCGGTGAATCCATGTCAACGCCTGCAGGATGTCCCCGGCGGCAAGGTTGCGTGGACCAAGGTCCGCAGTGCCGCCGGCCCCGCCGGCGCCGTCGAGCAGTCCGAGCGCGCCCAGCCGGTAGTTAACGGTGACCACCACGGCGCCGCCCTCCTGGGCGAGCCGGGCGCCGTCGTACCAGCGCACATTCCCGGCGCCGCTGATGAAGGCTCCCCCGGGCAGGAAGACCAGGACCGGGAGGTCCTTCGCACCTTCAGGCGCCCAGATGTCCAGCAGGAAGGAATCTTCGCTCTGCGGCATCCGGGACAGTGCGGGGCCGAGCAACCAGTCCAGGGATCCTGGACCCTGCGGGAACACCGTCGCAGGGGCCTGAGGCCGCTCGGGTGACGGATCACCCAGCGCGGAGAAGCGGTCTGAGGGATCCAGCCGCTCGCCGTACCGGACGCCGCGGACGCAGACGACGCCGTCGTCCGTTTCCGCGACGTACACGGCCTCCCCGGCCCGGAGCCCCGCCAGCGGTTCCGTTGCAGCGGAGCTCATGCCAGCTGGTTGTAGTCGTCGAGGTTCACGGTGCGGGTGATCTTCCAGAAGTCCAGTACCGGGTGGGGCCAGATCTGGGAGACACGGCCGAACTTGTTCTTGTACCAGGTGTGCACGCTGGGGTGGCCCCACGCCTTGGTGGCGTTGGCCGCATCGAGGCCCGCGACGAACGCGTCAAGGACTTCCTGCTTCAGATCCAGGGCCTTGAGGTCGTTTTCAATGATGAGACGCAGCGACTCGAGGATGTATTCGACGCCGTATTCGATCATCGAGTACAGGCTGCCGTTAACCACGTGGCCGGTGTTGGGGCCGGTGATGATGAACAGGTTCGGGAAGTTCGGAACTGTGAGGCCGGCGAAAGCCTTGGCATCGCCGCCCCAGTAGTCATGCAGGTCGGTGCCGTTGAGGCCGGTGATCTTCAGTGGCTCAAGGAACTGCGAGGCCTGGAAGCCTGTGGCGTAGACGATGATGTCCACCTCGTGGAGCACCCCGTCCTTGGTGACGATGCCCGCCGGGGTCATGCGTTCGATGCCCTCGGTGACCAGCGCGGACTGCGGCTTCTTCAGCGACTCGGCCCAGACGCCGTTGTCCCGGAGCATGCGCTTGCCGCCCACGATGTAGTCCGGGGTGACCTTGGCGATCAGGTCCGGGCGGTCCTGGTACTGCTTGGCCAGAATGTCGGTCAGCCCTTGGCGCCACTTCGCGTTGACGGCGGACACACTGCCAGGCTTGTCCCAGCCCGGTTCCGCCACGGTGGTGTGCTGCCGGCCTTCGACGCCGAGCCAGTGCTGCCAGAACCGCAGCCACTGTCCGTAGTGCGGGAGCTTGCGGACCAGCCACTGGACCGAGTCAGGCATGTCCGCGTAGTAGCCCTGGGTGGGCAGCATCCAGGGTGAGCTGCGCTGGAAGACGGTCAGCGATGAGACCTGGTCCACGATCGCAGGGACAATCTGGTAGGCGCTGGCGCCGGTGCCGATGACGGCCACGCGCTTGCCGGTCACGTCGACGCTGTTGTCCCACTCGGCCGAGTGCATCTGGATGCCGGCAAAGTCCTCGCGTCCCGGAACGTCCGGGTACTTGGGGCGGTCCAGCTGACCGACGGCGGAGAGCACGGCATTGAACTGCCGGCTGACCGGCTGGCCGGCGGCGTCGATGATGTCCACGTTCCACAGTCCTGTGGCCTGGTCGTAGCTGGCGGAAGTGACCTCGGTGTTGAACTCGATCTCACCTAGGATGCCGCCACGCTCGGCGACCTGCCGGGTGTATTCGAAGATCTCCGATCCCTGCGAGAACTGCTGGGGCCAGTCGTCACGCTGGGCGAAGGAGAAACTGTAGGCGTAGTTCGGTGTATCGAGGCGCACACCCGGGTAGGTGTTCTTCCACCAGGTGCCCCCGACGGTGTGCCCCTTCTCGAACACGGTGTAGGGAATCCCGGCCTGTTTCAGCCGGTAGGCAGCCGCCATGCCGGAGACCCCGGAACCGATGACGGCCACGCTGAAGTCCCGCCCCACGGCGATCTCATCGAAGTCCCACGTCGGCTTGCCGCTCTTGCCCTCCACCAGGGCCATGTCATGCATCAGCATGGGGTGGTACTCGGGGTTGGCCGCGTTGGTGATCCAGGTCACGATGTCATCGGCCTGAGCCTCGGTCAGCATCCCGACGCTGGTCAGCTGCTCCTCGCGCACCCGCTTAAGCGCCTCGAATGCGAGTCCGCGGGCCTGTGCCTGCTGTTCCGGGCTCATGCCGCCGTGCGGCTTGCCGACGATCTCCGCCGGCGGCTGCGGGGGACGCAGGTCCTCGCGCAGGATGGAGAAGTCTCCCGTTACTGCCGCAAGCGCCACCATCAGCGCCGGAAGGTCGGAGGTGTCGACGACCTGGCGCAGGAACTGGTCGTCTTCCGTGATGGGCTCGTACCGGTCCCTCCAGTAGAGGTCGTCGACAGAGCACTCCTCGCGGGCTTGGACTGCTTCGGTGGTGGAGTTGGTCACGGCGGTTCTCCTTGGTGGTGACGGAATCTTTACGGGGGCTTCGATGGCACGGCCTACACATGGAGGCCTTTCCCCAACGACGGCGTTGCGGGAGTCTCGTGCCACCGCGCCCTGACACCTGCTGTGCTTGAGGTCTCTCCGTGGGGCTGCTTCAAGTCTAGTATCGATATTGCATAAGTCAATAAAGAAAACATTATCCTGCGGCGGGTAGAATAATGCACATGTCGAAAAGTATCGAATCTGAGACCCTCAGCACCCAGATCCGGGACTCGCTCCGGGATGACATTCTGGCCGGCCGCTGGGCCGCAGGAGACAAGCTCCAGCTGGTTGCGCTCACTAAGCATTACAAGACCAGCAGTACGGTCATCCGTGAGGCGCTGACGCGTCTCGTGGGGGACCGTCTGGTGACCCTCAAGCCGAACCGTGGCTTCTTCGTGCCAACGCTCTCGCTGGCCGAGATCAAGGACATCAACGAACTGCGCTGTGTCTCGGAGGAGTTCGGGATCGGACTGGCGGTCCAGCGCGGAGATCTGGCGTGGGAATCCGAGCTGATCGCAGCCCACCACACGCTGGAGCGGACCCTTTACCGCGACGAGAGCGGCGAGCTGACGGATGCCTGGAACCACGCCCACCAGGCCTTCCATGCCAAGCTACTCGAGGCCTGCGGTGTCCCTGTGCTGATCGACCTCGCTTCGACACTGTCCGACCTGTCCCAGCTGTACGGCCGCTGGGCGGGCCACGCCACCCGCGCCACGGGCCGCGACATCGCCCAGGAGCACCGGGAAATCCTCGCCGCGGCTTTGGACAGGAATGCCGAGCTTGCCTCCCGGCTCATCCGGAACCACTACGAGACGACGCTGCACGCCATCCTGAAGTCCGCGATCGAGGAGGGCACCGCCGAGAGCGTCCGCGAGAATGCCAAAGCCTAGCCGCCTAGCTGTACTAGCCCGGGAGCCCAGCCCCAGGCGCAGGCGCAGAAAGCCCTCCGGGATCCCAGTAAGGGAACCCGGAGGGCTTTGTCAGTTGGGCCGCGTCGGGCCTAGTGGTCCCGCAGGCGGTGCAGGATGCGTGCCCGTGCATCCGCAAAGCGGGGGTCCGCCTTGGTCTCGACCTGGTCGCGGTGGTCACCGAAGCCGGTCTCGATCACGTCCACCACGGTGGCGGGCTTCTCCGCCAAGACGATCACCTTGTCCGCCAGGTACAGCGCTTCATCGATGTCGTGCGTGACCAGGATGATGGTTACGCCCAGGGTCGCCTGGAGGTCGATCACGAGGTCCTCGAGGTCGAACCTGGTCTGGGCGTCCACTGAGGCGAACGGTTCGTCCATCAGCAGGACCTTGGCGTTATAGGCCAGGGCCCGGGAGATGGCCACGCGCTGCTGCATGCCCCCCGACATTTCCCACGGATACTTGTGGCCCTGGCCCGCCAGGCCCACGGCCGCAAGGTTCTTCTCCGCGGTTTCATTCCGTTCTTTTTTGCTCACGCCGCGGCCTTGCAATGGAAAGGCAACATTCTCCAGTGTGGTCATCCAGGGCATGAGCGAGCGGCTGTAGTCCTGGAAGACCACGGCAAGGTCCCGGTGGGGGCCGTTGATGACTTCCCCGCCGACGCTCACGGTGCCGCTCCGGGGTTGGATCAGGCCCGAGAGGCACCGCAGCAGGGTGGTCTTGCCGACGCCGGACGGACCGACGATGGAGACGAATTCCCCGTCGTTTACATCGAGGTTCAGATCGTTCAGGATCTTGTTCTCGGAGTCACCGAAGCCGTAACTCATCGTCAGCCCTTGGACCTGGAGCAGCGGCTTCGTCGCCACCTGCACCTCTTCGGGCGCTGCCTGAATGGCCATGGAAGCTCCTTCAATTTTCTGTTGGATCGGGGGTGTCATTTTGCGCCTGACTTGAAGTACCAGCTCAGGATCCTGCGTTCAAGGACGACGAACAGGAGGGAAAGGATGTATCCGATGACGCCAACGAGCAGCGCGCCCGCCCACGTCTCGGGCACCATGAAGGTCGCGGAGGAATTGAGGATATAAAAACCCAGGCCCTTGTTGGCGGCGAAAAGTTCGCTCACCACCATGACCGTGATTCCGATCGGAAGCGCCACGCGGACGCCGGCCACGATCTGCGGCAGCGCGGCCGGGAGGACCACCTTGCGGAAATGCAGCCCGCGCGGGATCCGGTAGACCCTGGAGAACTTCCGGATGGTCGGTTCGACGCCCAGAACACCGTCAATGGTGTTCAGCAGCACCGGCCACATGCAGGCAAACGCGATCGTGTAGATCTTGGGCCCCTGTCCGATTCCGAACGCGCCGATGATCAGCGGAACCAGCGCGGCCTGGGGAACGGACCGGAAGAAGTGGATGACCGGATCCACAATTTCCCGCAGCCGTTTCGTCTCACCGAGGATCAGTCCCCCGATAATTCCGACGGCCACCGCGATCAGGAGGCCGGCAGCAAGGTTCCCCAGGCTGTAGGCGGCTCCCTCGGCGATCACGCCGTTGAAGAGGTCCCGGCCCAGGCTGGTCAGGATCGACTCGAGGGAAGGGATGAAAACGTTGGTGCTGTCCGCCGACGCGATCCACCAAATGGCGAACACGACGACGATCAGCCACGCCCGTTGCAGTACGTTCAGGGCCATCTGGGCGGGACTGCTGCGCACGCGCTCCGCTTCCGGTCTCCTTGCCCTGGCCTCAGTTTCCGGCTTTGGTGCCGAACGAAGGGCTGTATCAGTCATTGTTCTGCCTGTTCCATTTGAGGATCCGGCCCTCGGCGAAGTTGAGCAGGCTGGCGATACTCCAACCCACCAACCCGGCGAAGAAGAGGTATGCGAACGCCGAATCCCATCGCTGTGCCTGCTGGGCCAGGGTGATCTGCCGGCCGATTCCCGGCGTCTGACTGAGCACCTCGACGCCGACGGCCACGAGGATGGAGATCGAGGCCGAGATCCGGATTCCGGTGGCAATGAAGGGGGTGGCGCTCGGGAGCAGGACCCGGCGGAACCGGAGCAACGCGGGAATCTGGAAGATCCGCACTGTATCCACCACCGCAGATTCCATGCGCCGGGCGCCATAGATTGTCTGCACCAGCACGGGCCAGAGGCAGGACAGGGCGACGACGACGGTCTCCATCTGGGCTGTGGCACCCAGGAGCATGATGACCACCGGCATCAGCGCCAGCACCGGGAAGGAACGCCCGAAGTCGATCAGGATCGACGTCGAGCGGTCCAGCGCGCGGACGGAGCCGATCAGCAGGCCGAGTACCGTTCCAACTGCCACTGCGATTAGCCAACCGCTGACGGCTGCGGTCATGGTCTGCGCCAACGCTGACCAGAACGTTGCCGAGGCCAGCGACGCGCCGATGGAGGACGCAAGGGCGGCGACTCCTGGCGTCATCGAAGGAAGCGTGCCGCTCCAGATGATTACCTGCCAGATGGCCAGGAGTGCAGCCACTGCCAACAGCCGCTGGGTGGTCAAACCCCAGTCCGGCGACTTTGTGCTTGTCTTCATATCGATCTCTCCGTCATGTTCCTGAGCCCGTGCAGCGTTACTTGGTGAAGCGCGGCGCGTCGGCCCAGAGCATGGCCTCGGCGGTCAACGGCTTACTGACGAACCCGAGCTCTTTCATGGCGTCGATGCCGGCCTGTCCGGTCACCAGGTTGATGGAAGTATTAACCGGCACGTAGGACTTGGGATTGACCTTCGCGGCGTCCACCTGCTTGATCCGTGCGGTGATGTCCACGATCGCCTTGACGTTTGCCGGGTCCGCGTAGAACTTAGCTGCCTTGGCCATTGCGTCATTGAACTTCTTGGCCGTACCGGGGTTGCTTTTGAGCCACGCGTCGGTGGCAGCCCAGACGGTGACGGGCATGTTGCCCTGGAATTCGCGCACCGGGCTGGCGATGCTCTTGAAGCCCGCGTCGACGAGTTGGTGGTAGAAGGTATCCGCCGCGAACGCTGCATCAACCGTTCCCTGCTCCAGAGCTGCCTGCATGCCCGCGTAGGGAACGGCGATTTCCGTAATCGACTTGGGGTCGATTCCTGCCGCTGCTGCCGCCTGGAGCATCGGGATGTCGCCACCGGTGTTCACGCCGACGACGGCCACGTTCTTGCCCTTCAGATCAGCGACGGTCTTGATGCCGCTGTCCTTGGGGATCAGTATTCCGGAATTGTCGACGTTGGGATCAACGACGCCGTTTCCGGAGATCACCTTCACCGGCATGCCCTTCGCCGTGGCTGTGGTCATGACGCCCCAGGATGCCGTGGTGATGTCCGCCTGCCCGCTGACGGTCTGGGCCAGGTTGGCCGAGGGATCGGCACCGGGGACGATTTCGACGCTCAGGCCGGCTTCATCGAAGAAGCCCTTTTCCTTGGCGATGTACGCCGTTTCGAACTGGATGGGCGCCACGACCACCTTGATGGACGTCTTGCCTTCCGAGGCGCCGGCGGCACCGCTAGCAGTGCTTGGGGCCCCACAGGCGGCGAGGGACAGCAGGGTAAGACCGGCAACAGCCGGTGTCAGGACTTTCGCCAAAAGTGAGCGGCGTTTGTGCTTTTCCATCCAGAATCTCCTCATTGAGTACTGACGCGAATAAATGCATAATTCCTATAACAATGTATCTTGGACAACGTGATGTGGCAACCATCACAGATTGCATAACCCGATTCCGCAGTAAGCAGCCTCCCGGAAGGAAGCCAATGACGCCCCTTACCCAGACCCTCCCCACCACTGCCCGGCCGGACCTGCTGGGCGGGCCGCTGCGCCTGCTGATCGACGGAGAGTGGGTGGAAGGCGGAGCCGAGCCGCTGTCCATCATCGATCCATCCTGCGGAGAGCACCTCGTGGATTCCGCTTCCGCCAGCGCCGATGACGTGGACCGTGCAGTCCAGGCTGCCCGCCGGGCCTTCGACTCGGGTCCGTGGCCGGCACTGTCGCCGGCGCAGCGGAGCCGTCTGATCTGGAAGCTCGGAGAGGCCATCGACGCCGCCGGTGACGAGCTGGCCCTGCTCGAAACGCTGAACACGGGCAAGCCCCTTGGCATTGCCCGGGCATTCGAAATCGGCGGAGCCGCGGAGTCGTTCCGCTACAACGCCGGCTGGGCGACAAAGCTCAGCGGCGAGACGCGCAACGTCTCCCTGCCCGGGGAATGGCACGCCTACACGCTCAGGGAAGCCATCGGCGTCGTGGGTTTGATCGTTCCGTGGAACAGCCCGTTGGCCATCACCGCCGCCAAATTGGCGCCCGCTCTGGCGGCAGGCTGCACCGTGGTGCTCAAGCCCGCGGAACTCACGCCCCTCACAGCGGTCCGGTTGGGTGAACTGGCCCTGGAGGTCGGCTTCCCGCCGGGCGTGCTGAACATTGTCCAGGGCCTCGGCGCCGTCGCCGGCCAGCGGATCGCGGACCACCCGCTCGTGGACAAGATCTCCTTCACCGGATCGACAGCCGTGGGCAAGCACCTGCTGGCCTCCTGCGCGGGGAACCTGAAGCGCGTCTCATTGGAGCTCGGCGGCAAATCCCCTGTGGTCATCTACCCGGACGCGGACCTCGAGCGGGCGATCGACGGGGCGGCGATGAGCATCTTCGGAAACGCCGGCCAGGTGTGCGCTGCGGGCTCCCGCCTGTACGTCCACGAGGCGGTGGCGGATGAGGTGATCGCAGGAATCTCGCAAAGGGCAACGGCGCTGCGGATCGGCGCCGGGACCGACCCGCAGACCCAGATCGGTCCGGTGATTTCCGCCCAGCAGCGCGAAAGGATCCTCGGCTATATCCAGAGCGGCCGCGAGGAGGGCGCGGAGCTGGTCACGGGCGGCGCCGCAGTTCCCGGGGATGGCTTCTTCATCCAGCCCACCATCCTCCGCAACACCACTCATGACATGAGGGTGGTCCGGGAGGAGATCTTCGGGCCCGTGCTCTCTGCGGCAACCTTCCGCGATTCGGACAGTGTTGCAGACATAGTGGCGCGCGCGAATGACACGGTCTATGGACTCTCCTCCACCATCTGGACGAAGGACATTTCCAGGGCCCACCAGTTCGCACGCAGGATCAAGGCGGGCAACGTGCGGGTCAACGCCGCGGGCGGCATGGATGCGAATATGCCGTTCGGCGGGTTCAAGCAGTCCGGCTGGGGCAAGGAGAACGGCCGCGAGGGCGTGGAGGCCTACACCGAGGTCAAGTCCGTCGCGATCAATATCAGCGGCGCCTAGTCGGCAGGCGAAAAAGGGCAGGCGAAAAGGGACAGGCGGAAGAGGCAGGCGGAAGAGGCAGGCGGAAGGGGCCGGACGCTGGTTTGTTCAACCAGCGTCCGGCCCCTTCCGCCGTTAAGGGAAAGCCGGGGACAGCCGCTCTACAGCGGGACAGCCGACTCCTCGACGCCGTCGGGCGCCTCCGCTCCGACCTCGCGGTAACGCCGCGGCCAGACCCCCTGTTTTCCGGGCGACAGGATGCCGTTGGGATCCAGCGCGTCCTTCAGCGTCTCCTGGAGCCGGCGGATGGCGTTGTTGTTGTAGTCGAAACCGTCGGCGATGACGTCCATGTAGTCCACATGGCTGCGGTAGGGCGCGTAACCATGGCTGCGGGCAGCCGCCAGCAAGGCTGAGTAGAGCGCCCGTGCGCGCGCCAGCTGCTCCTGGTTGTCGTTTTCGAAGAAAATCATGGTCACGTGCACCATGTGGCGCGGGTACAGGTGGTAACCGATGTACAGGTCGAAGCCGAACCGGCGGTACAGTTCTTTGGCTTCCCGGTAGAACGCCCACACTTCCTCCCCGCGGGCGGGAATGATGGGGGCCGCATCAATATGCCCGCCGTTTTCTGCCGCCCATGCCACCGTGGACAGCGGCTTGAGCGTGGGCACTCCGGCCATCTGCGTGCGGTCCATGTCGGCAATGTCGTCATAAGCGACCTGCACGCCTTCCGCACCTTCATAGAGACGGGCTTTGACGGTGAACCCTTCAAGTCCGGCGAAGCGCTCCCGAATGATCTCAAGCCTTCGCTGGGCGAGCCCTTTGTCGCCGTAGATGGCGAACTTGGCGTTCCACTGGCCAATGCCCATCTCCTGGCGCATTTCCTCCAGGCGGTCGTCCGGAATGGACCCCTCGCCCTCATACCAGCGCGAGCGCGGACCGTTCATGGTGGCCGCCCGCACCACGTTGCCGCAGAGGGCGTTGTTCTGGATGACGTCCTCGCGCCGGAGCTGGGTCAGGATGTCCACCAACCTGGGCATGTCCTCCTCGCGCTCCACCACAACGTCGCCGTTGATGTAAACATCCGGCCAGGGCATCAGCCAGAGTCCGATCTTGGTGACAATGCCGAGATTGGACTGGGTGAAGATGCTGTCCAGGGTCGGGCCGAAGCCGCCTTTGAAGATGGGCCCGAGTTCCGTTCCCTCCATGGCCCACATTCCGGTCCGCACCAGTTCGCCGTCCGGCAAAACCACCTCCATGCCGCAAATGGACTGCACATGGTCCCCCATGGGCGTCATGCCGTAGCCGCGGTCCAGCGCGTTGCCCAGGATCGACCCCCACCCGAGGGCGGGAACTGACATCCACAGCTTCAGGTCCTTCTCCTGGATGTGTTCGAAGAGGTCGAAGAAGCTGACTCCGGGCTCGATGACGGCGTAGTTAAGCTGGTCGTTCACCTCGATGATCTTGTCGAGGCGGCTCAGATCGAGCGCCACCATTCCCCGTGTGCGCGGTTCCGGTCCCCCGTAGCCCAGGTTCTTGCCCTTGGAGAAGGACCACAGCGGAACGCCGGTGTCGTTGGCGAGCCGGACGGTCGCCTGGACCTCCTCCACGCTCCCGGGACGCACGCCCGGCCACTTCGCCCGGCCGGTGTTCAGGGGGTACGGATCGATGTAGCCCTCTTTGGGCGTGGCACGGACAACATTGTCTGCGCCGACAATGGCTTCTGCCTGGTCGAGGAATCTGGCTTGGGCGTCCATCTACGTTCACGTCACTTTCGGAGGAGGTGCCGCTGCTGCGGCGGTAACTGTGGCGCCGGCGGTCGGAGCCATTTCTTTCATGATGACAAGCAGAGCTTCTCAAGTAAATCGTCTCTTTCTGCTCAACGTTGTCAGTAGAATTGACAATGTGAATATCAGCCTCAACCCCTCGATCACCCTCCGCCAGGTCCTTCACTTCGTGGTGGCGGCCGAAACCGGAACCATGAGCGAGGCGGCACGGCGGCTGCACATGGCGCCGTCGGCCATCTCCATGTCCATCGCGGAACTCGAGCGGATCGTCGGAGCGCAGCTGTGCATCAAGCGCAAGTCAAAGGGACTCACGCTGACGTCGACAGGCATCGTCGTGTTCCGTCAGGCACGCCAGCTTCTTGATCTCGCGGACGAGATCGCGTCGCTCTCCAAGAGGGACAGGACGGACATCCGCGGCCCGCTGACCGTCGGGTGCTTCATGCCACTGGGGCCCACCATCATCCCCCCGATGCTGGCCGACTTTGCAGGCCAATGCCCACACGTGGAGGTGGATTTCATCGAGGGCTACCACGAGGATCTTCAGGAGCGCCTGCTCAACGGTTCCATCGACGCCGCCTTCGTCTACGACATGGACATTTCCCCTGCTCTTAAGACGGCCCCGCTGCTGTCCGTGGAGCCCTACATCCTGCTTCCGGCTGACCATCCGCTGCGTGAGGCAGAGGTGGTCTCGCTCAGGGACGTGGCAGCCATTCCGCTCATTTTCTTCGACGCCCCGCCCATTTCCACGCGCATCCTGGACATGTACCGGGATGCCGGGCTCACTCCGGACATCCGGCACCGCTCGCGCAGCTACGCCACGGTCCGGTCCCTGGTGGCGAGCGGCCGCGGCGTTGCTGTGCTCTTCCAGCAGCCCATGCTGGACGCGCCGTACGAGGAGCTGAAGGTTGTCCTCAAAAGGGTTGCGGAGCCCCGTGTCAACACCCGCACCCCGGCCACCGTTTCGCTGGCCTGGACGCGGAGCATGCGGCTGAATGCCCGCGCCCAGGCGTGGGTGGATGTCGCCGTCGAACGGTTTGGTTCCGCCGGCTCCGCTGCTGAGCAGGCCTAAGCCGAGTGGCCCTACGCAGACGGGTGTGAGAGTCCAAGGTTGTCACGGAGCGTGGTGCCCTCATACTCGGACCGGAAGTAGCCCCGGTCCTGGAGTTCCGGCACCAGCTTGTCGCAGATGAGCTTGAATCCGCCCGGGTTGAAGGGAGCATTGAGGTTGAACCCGTCGCAGGCCTTGGACTCGAACCAGTCCACCATGCGGTCAGCCACCTGGGAGGGAGTGCCGGCCATCCACTGGTGTCCGGTGGAGCGGGCCAGATCCACGATCAGCTCGCGCAAGGTCATGCCCATGTCAACACTCTTCTTGCGGTAGATCTGGTAGCGGCTACCCATCCGGGGGTCGTCGGAGAACCACTCGACCGGGATCGATTCATCGAACTCCAGCTCGGAAAGGTCCATCTTGAGGTCGGCGCCCACCTGCTTGCGGCCGTTGCCCAGGTGCACGTAGCCGGCCAGCTCGTTCGCGAGGTCGTGTGCTTCCTTCTCGGTGTCGCCCAGAATCGGCAGGATGCCCGGGATGATTTTGACGTCGTCGGGGTTCCTTCCCCTCTCGGCCACCATGTTCTTGAACTTGGTATAGAACTCGATGGACGGTTCCTTGAACGGCTGGGCGGTGTAGATGCCGTCAGCCACGGAGGAACCCAGGTCCATTCCTGGTCCCGAGGATCCCGCCTGGACCAGCACGGGACGTCCCTGCGGTGACCGTGGCATGTTGATAGGGCCCTCGACTTCAAAGAACTCACCCTTGTGCCGGATGGCCTTGAGCTTGCTCCGGTCCACGTACTCGCCGGAGGCCCTGTCCACGATGATGGCATCATCGGACCAGCTGTCCCAGAGGCGCTGCACAACGTCAACGAACTCGGTGGCCCGCCGGTAACGCACGGCGGGGTCGGGAACGTCCTCCACACCGTAGTTGCTGAAACCGTCCGACGACGTGACGATGTTCCAGCCGGCCCTGCCGTTGGACATGTGGTCCAGTCCGCACAGCTGCCGGGCAAGATTGTAAGGCTCGGAGAATG
The DNA here is from genome assembly GCF_056395905.1 of Arthrobacter sp. 05T444. NCBI lineage: Bacteria > Bacillati > Actinomycetota > Actinomycetes > Micrococcales > Micrococcaceae > Arthrobacter > Arthrobacter sp. 05T444. Next base: position 31,299 of record NZ_JBFTKK010000010.1, on the reverse strand, counting down.
ACGTGGACATGGTCCCGATCAGGCCGATGTTCTTCGTCCTGGCGGCCAGAGCCGCGAGCACGGTCATAGGTTCATAGAACCCGTTCATCTTGATGTCGCCCCGCATCACCGTGTTGGCATGGACGATGTCGCCGAAGAATACGGCGTCAAGTTTTGCGGCCTCGGCCATGGCAGTCAGGTCTGCCACGAAATCAAGGTTGCCCAGTTCTTCGGCCCGGCTTCCTTCCATCCGCCAGCTGTCCTTGTGGTAGCCCGCGGGCAGCATGAAGGTGGTGAGCACCATGTGATTCTTAGGCTTCATTGCCTGGTTCCTTTCGTGATGTGCGCCTATCCGAGCGCCTCGCTGCCTCCAGCATGGCAGTCATGAGTTGTCGCGTAAATGAGAAGTTTCAGCGCTATGAGTTCAATAAAATTGACAATGCTACGCGCGGACAACCCGCCGCCGAACTGACACCGCCCGCCAGGGCGCATCAGCCGAGGGTGCCGCGTGCGGGTATGCCTAGACTGTGTCGAGTTTGAGGCGCGAGCCCTCACGCGTCAGGCGCACTGCCACGAGGCCCGCCGCCAGGATGACGATCCAGAACGCGGCCACCATCCATACGCCGCCGCCGGCTGCGAGAACCAGGCCCGTGGCGATCATCGGGGTAAAGCCCGCGCCAATCATCGAGGCTCCCTGGTAAGACAGGGACGCTCCCGTATAACGGACGCCGGTGGGGAACTGTTCGGAGATGAAAGCGCCGATGGGTCCAGCGAGTGCCCCCTGAACCAATCCGTTGCCGACAACCACTGCCACCGCAAAGCCCCAGAGGGTCCCATTCGTCAGCAACATGATCAGCGGAAATGCCAGAAGGACGGCTGCCACGCCCGCGCCGGTGAGGACAGCGCGCCGGCCGATCCGGTCACTGAGCCGTGCTGAATAGAAGCAAACGGCCACCGTCACCACGGCGGCGACTCCCTTCCAGTTCAGGACGCCGGAGCGGTCAACGCCGCTTGCCACCGCCATGGAGACACCCCAGACAGTCAGCAGTCCCTGGCAGGCGTAAAACCCCAGGGTCGCCACGAGGGTGACCAGAACGACGCGCGGATGGTGGCGGAGCACCTCGAACAGAGGCGGGTGCTTGATCTTGGCGGCCTCGGCGTCGAGCTTCTGGAAGACGGGCGTCTCTGCCACCCTGAGGCGGATGATCATGCCAACCAGGATCAGCAGGGCGCTGAGCAGGAAGGGTATCCGCCAGCCCCAGACCAGGAACTGGTCGCCGGTCAGGGCGGATACAGCGGACACGACCAGGGTGGCCAGCAGCCCACCGGCCGGTCCGCCGGCATTGGCGAACGCTGCCGCGAGGCCGCGCTTGTTCGCAGGGGCGTGCTCCAAGGCCATCAAAGTGGCGCCGCCCCATTCCCCGCCGACAGCAATGCCCTGGATGATCCGCAGGAGCACCAGCATAATTGGCGCCGCAACCCCTATTTGTGCCGTCGTGGGCAGGAAACCTATAACGACGGTGGCGCCGCCCATCATGAGCATCGACAGCACCAGCATTTGCTTCCGGCCGAGGCGGTCGCCGAAGTGGCCGAAGATGATGCCGCCTACGGGCCGGGCAACGTATCCTGCCGCAAGGGTCGCAAAGGAGGCAAACAGGGAAAGACCCGGACCGAGGTTGGCAAAGAAAACTCGATCAAAAACCAGGGATGCAGCGGTGGCGTAAAGAATGAAGTCGTAGTACTCGATGATGCTGCCGATGAGACTGGAGCCGAGGATGCGGCGCATGTCCTTGGTGTTCAGCGAGTCGGCCGCTGCTGGCTTCCTGCTCGAGGGCAGATTCACCGGCCCCTTATTTCTCTGGGCTGTTTTCGGGTTCAACGTGATCTCTTTTCGAAAGCTGTGAGAGTTTGGTGACCGACGGCGTTGTTGGTCACGTCCCGAGGCAACCCCTTCATTCGCACTTCCAAGCATGACGCAGATCACAGAAGAAGGCCAATCGATCAAACATAACTTTGGCGAAAGTGTTTAATCTGCGCCGGGAAAGGGTCTGGGACATGGGAACGCGGAATCCGTCAGTGGTGCAGGCTGCTGAGGGACCGGCGGTCCACCGGAGCAAGCCCGAACTTGCGGAACTCCAAGGGGCGGTATTCGCCCCACATGTTGTACCAGTTCTCGTCCTCGCCCCACACCACCGGAGGACGGGAGTCGTCGTAGATCTGCTCCAGATCCGTGTAAAGCTCGACGACGGCGCCCGAGGTTTCCACGAAGTAGGCGGCGATATTGTGGCCGGCCCCGTGACGGACCGGGCCCCAGATCAGCTCCCGGCCGAGTTTGTTCAGCCTGTCACCGAGTTTGCCGAGGTCAGCAATGCTTTGCGTCTGCCACGCATGGTGGTGCAGCGTTCCTTCGCCGCGGACCAGGGCGATGCCGTGGTGATCAGGGTTGCAACGCATGAAGTAGGCAAAGTCGTCGCCGATGACGTCCGAGAGCCGGAAGTCCAGGACCCGATGCAGGAACCGCATCATGCCGCCAACGTCCCTGGGGTGAAAGTTGACATGCCCGTAGCGGTCCGGGCCGAAGGACTGCTGGAGGGAAACGTTCTCCTGCATGCCCACGTAGATTTCGAACACGAAGCCTTCGGGCCCAATAAAGGAGAAGCCATCCTCGATACCAACACCGCGGGGATTATTGCTGACGATAGTGAAGTTCTCATCCTCCACGCGCCGGCGGATCTCACGCAGTGCGTCGCCATTCGCTGCTACAAGGCCTAAACCATCAACGCCATCGACATCCGACTCGACGTAGACGAGTTCGTGGTGGACATTAGCGGCAGCGAGATACACGGCATCGGACGTCCGCTCCGTTTCGCGGAGTCCGAGGATCTGAGTTGCATCAAAGACGGATTTACTGAGTTCGGTCGTCTGAATACTTACGTGGCCCATGGCGCTGATCAATCCCCAAGACATCCTTGTCTCCTACTCGTTACGCGGCACTTTCAGATCGCGTCATCAACGGACCTGCATTACAAAATACTATCGTACTTAGAATCGATTATCTATCGAAAAAGTATAATCGCTTCCGGTGCGGGGTCCGCCGACGGGGCCGCGCGGCGGAACCCTTGCGGCGGACGACCGCCGCGGAGCGTGCTGACCGAACATCCTGCACCGGACCATGTTCATGCGCCTGATGGACGGCGGAGCATAAACAGCGCCTGCCCAAGAGTGGTATTCCCGCCGAGACAGGGACTGACAGACCCTGCCTCCCGCTGAATAAATCGGGTAACTTTGATGAAGGACTCCGGCAACCGGCGCCGCCCTCCTCCCCTCTCCTTGAATGGAACCACCCGTGTCTTCCCCGACCTCCGCTACCGCACGTGACCGATTGCCCTTCGGCGCCCTGCTGGTCCTGGCCGCCATCGGCTTCACCGCCATCACCACCGAACTCCTGCCCTCCGGCCTGCTGCCCCAGATCAGCGCCGGCCTGAACGTCTCCGAACCTGTGGCCGGCTATCTGACCGCCGGCTACGCAGCCATCATCGTGGTCGCCGTCATTCCGGCCACCATGCTGCTCGCGCGGGTTCCCCGGAATGTGCTGCTCGTGGTGCTGGTTTTGACCTTCGCCATCAGCAACGTCCTCGTCGGCCTGGTGTCCGACTTCGGCGCGGCCCTGGCCGCCCGGCTGGTGGGCGGCCTGGCCCACGGCGTGCTCTGGTCCACCATGGCGCCGTTCGTCGCCCGGATCGTGCCGGCCCACAAGGTGGGCAAGGCGATCGCCGTCGTGTTCACCGGCAACAGCCTGGGCCTGGCCATCGGAGCCCCGGTGGGCACCGCCCTCGGCGGACTCCTCGGCTGGCGTGCATCCTTCCTGATCCTCGCCGGGACCGGCATCCTCCTGGCCGCCCTGGCGCTCTGGCTTCTCCCCACAGTCCGCCGCATCCCCGACGCCCCGCGCCCCTCCCTTCGCAAGGCGATCGGCCAGCCCGGCGTCAAGATCGTGGCCGTCGCCTGGCCGCTGCTGCTCATGGCGCACTTCGCCCTCTTCACCTACATCGCCCCGTTCATCCGCGAAGCAGGCCTGCCGGACTACGCCATCACCCTCTCCCTCACGGTGCTCGGCGCCTCCGGCCTGGTCGGCATCTGGATTGCAGGCCTCACCGTGGATTCACGGCCGCGCCGTTCGCTGCTGATCACGACGGCGGCCGTCGCCGTTTCGATGCTCCTGCTCCCCGTGCTCGGGGTCACCCTTCCCGGCGCCATCGTGCTCATGGCCGTCTGGGGTGCCGGCCTCGGCGCGATCGGCATCTACAACCAGTCCGCCATCCTCCGGGCCGGCCGCGACTACAAGGACGCCGCGAACGGCCTCACCGTGCTGACCATCCAGGTGGGCATCACCATCGGGGCGGTCTACGGCGCGGCAGCCCTCACCACGGCCGGGCCGCTCCTGGTGCCGGTAGCGGCCGCCGTTCCGGTGGCTGCTGCCCTGGTGATGATTCTGGCGGGCCGCAGGCACGCCTATCCGCCAGGCAGCCGAGAGGCCGGCCGGGCAGGGCACCAAAGCACGGAACCGGCAGCCCAGGACGCACTGCCCAGGCACTAATTGCCCCAGAACTTAATCCCCCAGAACTAAAGGGGCGGCGGACGTCCATGACGGCGTCAGCCCGCCGTCGGCCTCCCCTGTTGCCCCGCGTGAGACGCCCCCGCGGCCTCGTAGCTGCTGTCGAACGGGAGCGTATCCATCTCCAGCAGGGGGTTGTGGTCCTGCGTCGCCACCAGCTCGCGGGCGGCTGCTTCCGAGTCCACGCTGGGCATGGAACCCGGCAGGTGCCGATGGGCGGATTCCGGCAGGAAGTAGATGGCGACAGCCGCGATGGCCGACGTCGCCATAAGGTAGAACGCCGGCATCAGGTCGTTGCCCGTCGCCTGGATGAGCGCGGCGATGATGAACGGGGCGGTGCCGCCGAAGATCGCCACGGCGAAGTTGTAGGCGATGCCCATGGCAGAGTAGCGGTGCGCCGTGGGAAACAGTGCCGGCAGCGCCGATGCGAGAATGGCAACGAAGAACGCCACCGGAAACGCGACCATGGCCAAGCCGGCGAGCGTGGCCGGAACGGTTCCAATCGAGATCAGAAGGAACGCAGGAAGCGCCAGGACCACCGTGCTGACGGCCCCGATCCAGAGCACGGGGCGGCGGCCGATCCTGTCCGAGAGACGTCCCGTCAGGGGGATGCACAGGGACATGACCACCAACACCGGAACGGTCAGCAGCGTCCCGTGGATCTCGTCGTAGCCCTTGTTGGTCGTGAGGTACGTGGGCATGTAGGACGTGAGTGCATAGCCCACGGTGTTGCCGGCGGCCACGAGGATCATGGCCAGCACGATGCTGCGCCAGTGGTCCTTGAAGATCCCCACCGGTCCCACCGGGCGGAGCTCGTCTCCGGTCTCGTGGTGGGCGGCGGCCACGGCTTCCGCCTCCTGGGTGGCCTTGAAGGCGGGCGACTCTTCGATCTTCAGGCGGAAGTAGATGGCGACGATGCCCAGCGGACCAGCGACGAGGAACGGAATGCGCCAGCCCCATGTCTCCATCTGTTCCTGGCCCAGGACCAGCTGGAGGGCGGACACCATCCCGGCCCCCAGCGCGAAGCCGAGGTAGCTGCCCATGTCCAGGAAACTGACGAAGAAGCCGCGGCGGTGGTCCGGCGCGTGCTCGCACACGAACGTGGTGGCGCCGGAGTACTCGCCTCCGGTGGAAAAGCCCTGGATCAGCTTGGTGACCACCAGCAGTACCGCGGCCCAGATGCCCACCACCGCGTACCCGGGAAGCAGGCCGACGACGAACGTCGCCCCGGCCATCAGCATCAGGGTCATGGCCAAGACCTTCTGGCGGCCGATCTTGTCGCCGAGCCAGCCGAAGAAGACGCCTCCCACAGGGCGGGCGATGAACGTGGCGCCGAAGGTTCCCAGGAGAAACAGGTTCTGCACGGCCCTGTCCGCCTCGGGCAGGAACACCGGACCCATGGTGGTGATCAGATATCCGAAGACGCCGACGTCGTACCACTCCATGGTGTTGCCCACGATGGTTCCGCCGAGCGCCTTCCGCAGAGTGCGAGGGTCGACGACGTTGATGTCTGACACACGCAGGCGACGCGCCTTCAACGGCTGCTCGGTCATAATGCCGTCACCGCCCCAACATTCTGGGTTCTGAGCCCGGGAAGTTCTGCTGGCATTTCTTCCTCCATTGGAGGTCGCCTGTCATCCGCCCATTTTCCCACCGTCCTCCTGCCCCGGCAAGGAAAGCCACGAGGACGAACATGCGGCCAGCAGCTGATGCTGTAATCGGGGTTGCCAACTAACTGGGACTGATTGGACTAACGCCAACTCCAGCACCCACCTGTATCATCCTCTGTGCGTCAGTCCGGGCGGCACATCAGTGACCTCATCTTCAGCAGGAAGTGCCGTGCCGACGGAATTCCCTGATGAGATCTGCCGCTTGATCTGCTCAAGCTCATCTTTGAGCTGGTCAACGGTGGCACGGTATTTTTCGAAGTCCGCCGTTCGGCGCCTAGCCACGGCGTAACTGACGCTGGCGGCGAGAATCGCAAGCGGGAACGACACCAGCAAGGCCCAGCCGGACGCGGCAAGGAAGTCCAGCGCTACGGGAAGTGCCTGCTTGAATGCCAGGAACTCGTTCACCCCGCCGACCACTCCGTTCAGAGCGGAGTCTAGGGGGCCCAGAAACTGCCCCACGACAGGCGTCCCGGAAAACGACGGAGCGCTCAGCGGTGGCTCTCCCCCTGCAGACCAGCGCGAATCACCGAAATGGTTCAGGACGTAGATCCCGGCACCCGCGTTGAGGGCCGCGAAGAGCAGGACGGAACCAAGCGCAGTCCAATGAAGCCTGCGCGGACGCCAGACGCCCGCCACAAGCGCGAAGACGGTGGCCGCAACCCAAGAAAAGATGCGGAGTTCGTCGCGGCTCATGCCCCCCAGTAGATCCAAGGAATTCCCCGCCCCTTACAGTTGGAATCAATGCTTGTTCCGGTCCGAAGCGAGCCTATCCCAGTCACCCCGGCGTATGCCGCGGCAGCCACTGGGTGCAGGCTGCTGAAGTGGCGAGCTCTCACTGACTAGGCACTATTCCTTGGCGCGTTCGGCATGAATTTCCGCATCACCAACGCGCTGATGTCCACCGCGGAGTTCGGAATGGGACCGCGTGAATTCGGGCTACTGGGCTCCATCATGGCCGTCGCGACCTTGGCCGGCGCCCTACTCGCGGCCCCGTCGTTCCGGCCGCCGGCTGCGTCTCCTGCTCGGCGGGGCCCACGCACTCGGGTTCTTCACGCTGGTAGGCAGCGTGTCGCCGTCGTTCTGGCTCTACGCCGTAGTTCTGATCCCGGTGGGCCTCGCCTCCATCACGTTCCTGAACAGTTGCAACACCAGCATTCAGCTCTCCGTGGAGCCGCAGTTTCGGGGGCGGGTGCTGGCCCTCTACCTGGCCGTCCTCCAGGGCGGCACTGCCGTTGGGGCGCCGCTCATGGGGTGGATCGCCACGGAACTCGGGGCGCTGGTCGGTGGCAGCCGGCGGCATCATCGTGCTGCTGACCGGTCTGCTCGCGGTAATCGCGGTCACCCGGCGCAGCCGGCTGACCGTCCGCACGCCGGCGGCGTGAGGGTCTCGGATGCCTAGTCCGTGAGATGCATGGGTTCAGCCTTGCTTGGAGGCCCAGTCGGCGACGCGCTGTGTGCTTTCCTCTTCGGAGAGGTCCTCGACGCGGGTCATGATGGACCAGCGCACACCGTACGGGTCCCGGATGCTGGCGAACCGGTCTCCTGAGACAAAGGTGGACAGCGGCTCCCGAATGATGGCCCCTGCTTGTTCGGCGCGCGCCACGAGGGCGTCCGCATCGGCGCAGTAGAAGCCGACGGAGTAGCAGTCATCGTCGCCGTTGGGCGCCGGGACAAGGTGGTAGTCGGGGTTGGGCTCGCCAATTTGGAGCCGCCCCTCGCCGAAGTCCAGTTCGGCGTGGACCACGATTCCGCCGATCTCGGTGGCATTCACAGTGCGTGCGCCAAAGACGTCCTGGTAGAAGGTGATGGCCTCCTTGGCCGAGGGGATCGCCAGGAACGGCGTGAGGCTCGTGAAGCCGTGCGGGATGCCGGATGTTGTGTGCTTGCCGTCGGCGGCCGCGGTCAGTTCGGGGCTTGTAGTATCAGTCATAGATCTCACGGTACGCACAGGTCCGCTCAGCGGCTTGGAGAATTGCGACAGCTTGGATGAAGGAGTGTCCTCCCATGGTGGGTTCGTTCAAGGGAATCCTCTACCCTGCCCGGCTTCCCACGTTTCACCGTGTGCCCGCGCCCGAGTCCATCACGAACCTGGTGCAGTGGTTTTGGATCCCCGAATGGGACATTGAGCCAGGGCACACGTCACGCCAGCACGTGATCGCGTTCCCGACGTCCAACCTTGTGGTTCAGAAGGATCTCGTTGAGTTCGCAGGCCCAACTACCCGTCGAACACATCGCGATCTCACGGGCCGAGGCTGGGCGGTTGGTGCACTCCTGCGTCCCGCACTCGTTCCGCGTTTCACGGATGATCCGGGGAGCCTGCGGGATGCCACGCTGCCACTACCGCTCGAGGATCTGCATGCCTCCGTGTCGGAGGCGATGAGCAGGACCGAACCACGGGAACGTCGACAACGCGCGGTGGAGGCTTTCACTGGCTGGCTAAAAGCGCAGAGTCCAGAGGTGTCAGAGGAGGGCGTTCTTGCCAACGCGATGATGGACATTACCGGACGATGCACCGACGTAACCCGTATTGAAGACGTTGCGGCACGTCTGTTCGTCTCGCCGAGAACCCTTCAACGGGTGGCGAGGAAGTACATTGGCCTGAGCCCGTCCGCGCTCATCCGAAGACGCCGCCTCCAAGAGGCCGCCGACCGGTCACGGACCGACCCGTCGGCGGACCTCGCGACGATAGCCGCCGAACTCGGCTATGCCAATCATGCCCATCTGACGAACGACTTCCAAAAGACCCTGGGATTCACGCCAAGCACGTACCGGCGATCCGTCGTCCTGGACCAAGCGCGGAGCACGTCGTCGCGTTAGCATTTCTCCCAACACGTCTGACCAGTAGGGCCCATGCCGCACATCGTTGACTTCAAGAACGCCATGCTGCGGCCGCCCGACGGACTGGCCGCGTACGGCTACGGGCTTGTAGGCGACATCGGTCAGTACGAGCACGTCTGGCGCATGGTGTATGTGCTCGGTCCGGAGGGGATCATCGTGTCCCTGGCCGAGCGGATCGGCTGACCGCTGTCCGGAGCTGGGGTCCGGGTTATCCACGGCTGGAATGGTGCGCGGACCCCACGAAGATCAGGGCTTCACGGGTCAGGGACAGCCATGACTCCTCATCGTCGGCAGTGACGGTAAGCCACTCCTTCATCGCCCGGCCCTTGCCGGCGTCGAACGGTTCACCGGCCCCGGACCCGATCAGCGCGGTGACGCGATCATGTGGCAGCTTCACGACAAGCCGGTTTCCGGCAATCATCGCGAAAATCGAGCCGTTGACCTTCAGTGCGGACGAACCGAACCCTCGGCGTCCCGGTTCACCCGGCACCATTACCCCTGGGCTGGCCCTGAATTCGTCCGCCAGCGCGTGGAACCGCTCCTCGGGAAGCATGGAATCATCGTCCCTCCCCCGGACCCCGGGGAACAACCCCCTGACCGAGCTGGCCATGCCGGGCCAGCGTTGACGGTCAGGGGCCGGACGCTGTGCGACGATGACGGAATGGAACCGACCACGGAAGTACTGCGTTATGCCGCCTTTACCACCACCCCCGACGGCGGAAATCCGGCGGGAGTTGTCCTGGATGCAACCCGCCTCGACGACGCCCGGATGCAGGCCATCGCGGCCGACATCGGATATGCGGAAACGGTCTTTGTCACCGAGCCGACGGTTGACGGAGACTTTCGCCGAAACCGTGTCCGGTACTTCTCCCCGATTGCCGAGGTGCCGTTTTGCGGCCATGCCACTATCGCTTTGGCCGTCGCGCTGTCAGGGCGTGACGGCACGGGGACCTTTATCTTCGACACGGCGGTGGGACCTGTCACGATCGAGACTGCAGGCAAGGGCGCAGCGGTGACGGCATGCTTCACAAGCGTTGAGCCGCGAGTAGCCGAGTTCCCCGACGCTGTTCTGACCACCCTGCTCGACTTGCTCGGCGTGGGCCAGGACGAACTCCACCCTGAGTACCCTCCGATGATCGCTTTTGCCGGTAACTGGCATCCCATTCTCGTCTTCGCAGAACGACAGACGTTTGACTCATTCGTTTTCGACCCAGATCCCATGCGCACGCTGATGGATGCCCAGAACTGGGCCGGCACCGTCACGACGCTCTGCGAGATTGGACCGGGCGAGTACGACTCGCGCAACCTCTTCCCGGTGGGCACCATCACCGAAGATCCGGCGACCGGTTCGGCTGCCGCTGCCTTCGGCGGATACCTCCAAATGCTTTCACTCGTGAAGCCGCCCAGCCGCGTCGTACTGCACCAGGGCAGCCATGTCGGCCGCGCAAGCGTGCTCACTGTCGACATTCCTCCGTCCGGCGGGATTATCGTGAGCGGTGAAGCCGTCGAGATCTCTCGAATCGTATGAGCCGGCCTTGAGCTAATCCACGCGGGACTGCAGTGCCCCTGGACCAGGCTGCTGCCGACAGTTTAGCCGGCAGACCCGAGAGACTCCCCTCCCCTGCGGCAGTCGCTCGCGGCAGCATCGGAAACCCTTCCCGGCGTGTGCCGGGAAGCCAAGTACCTGGCGAAACGGCTGGCCGCCACCCGGGCTCCGCAGGACGAAGCGGAGGTCCAGAGCAGGCTGGCGGCATAAACGTAACGCACGTGGACACATCCGCGTCCCTGGTCGACCAAGGTCTGGGCCCAGCCCCGGCCGACCCGGGGCCTCCGGCTGCGCGGGATAATGGAAGCATGACCGATCAGCATGAGGACCGGGACCCGTGGGAAGAGTTCGACCGGCTCAAACCCGCAGGCCCCGACCGCGTCGCGGGACTACCCGGAGGCCAGCCACTGGGCTTTGGCTTCCGCACCGGCGTGCGCAGTGCAAAGGTGGCCTTCGGGTTCGCCGTGTACGCCCTGGTCCTTGGAACCGTGCTGGTCCTCACCGGCGCGATTGTGTTCACCGCCAAGGGGCAGTGGCCGTTGCTTGGACTGATGGTGCTGATCGAGGCCGTCTTCGTCTTTGCCTTCAGCCGGCTGGTGCGCCAGGCGCGGAACCGGCGCTCCGCCCAGTAGCCGGAACCCGGCCGCAGGACCCCGGTTCCATGCTCGCACTGGTAACTGCCGCCGTCGGCCTGCCGGCTGGCGGAAGATGGCGGGAAGCCTGCCGACGTCAAGGCAGAATGGAAACCATGACCCTTACGACCTTCGCCCTCGTCCGCCATGGCCAGACCGACTGGAATGCACAGCGCCGGCTGCAGGGATCCACCGACATTCCGCTGAACGACGTCGGCCGCGGCCAGGCGCGCGACGCCGTCGCCGCCCTGTCCGGCTACGAGTGGGATGCGATCGTGTCCTCGCCCCTAAGCCGTGCCGCGGAAACCGCCGACCTGATCGCCGCCGGGCTCGGGCTCAGCGTAGCCCGGCGGGTGCCGGAGCTCACCGAGCGCAGCTTCGGACCCGCGGAGGGCCTGCAGGACGGTCCTGAACTGGACAGACTTCGCATCCCCGATGGTTTCCGCGGCGCAGAAAGCGAGGACGAGGCAGCCAGCCGCGGGCTGGCCTCCCTGGAAGCGCTGGCTGAGGAGTTCCGCGGCCGCCGCGTCCTGGTGGTCGCCCACGGCACGCTCATCCGCGTGAGCCTCAGCCGCGCCATCGGCCGCACCCTGCCAAGCATCGACAACGCCGTGCTCAACCTGGCCCACCACCATGCCATTGACGGCTGGCAGCTTGAGTATCTGAACGGCGAGCCGGTGATGGTGGCTGCCGGTACCTGACCGGCTTTGCGCGGCTGCATCGACCGGGCACGACCCGGCTGGCGTTAAGCCAACTTCTGTCTCCCTACGCCGCCTTGCGCTCCCGCCACAGCAGCGACACCACGAACGTCACTCCGCTCAGCACCAGCATCACCAAAACGATGCGGCCCCAGTTCTCCTGGTTCACCCCGGTGCCGTAAAAGATGCCGATCATCACGGTGGCACTGATGGCGCCGACGTACCGGCAGGTCTGGAAGATCCCGGCGGCCACTCCCCTGTCCTCCGGCGCGGCGGAGAGGTAGAGCCCCTGGTTGGAGGCGATGCTGACTGAGCCGTACGGCACGCCCATCAACGCTGTCAGCACCAGCACGAGCAGGATTGCGAACGACGCCGTCAGCAGCCAGAGTGCCGCTGCCGCCACCGCCAGAAGTACGACGCCGGCGATCAGCACCCGCCGCACACCGAACCGGTCGATGGCGCGCACCGCGAGCGGAGTGATGACTACCGACATGGCTGCGAGCGGCAGCATCAGCACGCCCACCAGGCCGGGGTTGTAGCCCGCGGCCTCCTGCAGCAATTGGGGCAGGCCGAAGAATGCGAAGTAGTAGACCCCGCTGAACACCGTGAAGCCCAGATACACCAGCAGCAGCGGACGGTTCCTGCCGAGCAGCCGCAGGTCCAGAAACGGCCTGCCGAAGCTCAGCTCGCGCCAGGCGAACAGCACGGCCAGCAGCATGGCGCCGCCCAGCAGCCACCAGCGGAACCCGGGCAATGCATTCAGGAGCCCCATCAGCAGCAGCACCATGGCGCCCACGAACGCGAGGATGCCGGGGATGTCCGAGTCACGCACCAGGGTGGCCACGCTGCCCTGCTCCCGCGGCTCGTCCGCGGGTGCGACCTTCCGGACGATAAGCAGGGCGGCCAGCGCCAGCGGCACGTTGATCAGGAACAGCGCTTGCCAGCCCACCAGGCTCACCAGCAGCCCGCCCACCACCGGGCCCACCGCTGCCCCGGATGTGTTGGCCATCTGAATGCGGCCCAGCGGCCGGGTGGAGGTTGAGTTCGCCTGCCGGGCCAGCGCACCGACCATGACGACGGCGCTCGGGTATGCGGTCGCCGTCCCCAGCGCCATCAGGGCGCGGGCGATGCAGACGAACACGAAGTTGGGCGAGAAGGGCGCCAGCGCGCAGGTCACCGCCACCAGCGCCATGCCCAGCATGAAGAGCTTCCGTGGCCCGAACCTGTCGGCGAGCCTGCCCATCAGCGGCTGGCCCGCGGCCGAGGTGATGTAGAAGGCGGTGATCACCCAGGTGACCGTGGCGACGTCGAGCCTGAAATCCTCGCGCAGGACCACCAGGGCGACGGCGATCATTGACGAGTTCAGGGGGTTTAGCGATGTGCCCAGGCTGAGGCCGGCCACGGCGAGGCCGGTGCGGGAAGAGTTGCTCACGGCAACAGTCTTCCCCACACGAGGGTTCCGCAACGAACTCTGTGAACGGGCGCGCCCGCGGACCCTCATTGCCGGTGGTGACCGACCAGCTCTGAACCGGATTAGCGTCTGGTGCTTCATTGCCGTTTGAAGGCCCCGTGAGAGTATTCGGCTGTGAGTACTCGACGCGGGCCTTGAACATTCTTGCCTTGTGAGCCGACCGGGGCAGCAGTACCATCCCCTCACCTGATGGCTTCTGGAAGTGGGCAATGATGCTCGATACGGCGCACACCACACGAGCGGGCGCACTCCGCGACCTCGTCACAGAACTCCTGGGACTGTGGCTGCTGCTGGCCGTCTTCCTTGACGGATGGGCGCACCTGAACCTGCCCAGCCTGGAGACGTTCTTCACGCCGTGGCACGCAGCCCTCTACTCCGGCATGCTGGCGACGGCGGCGTGGACCGCCGTCGTGATCTGGCGCAACCGGGTGCCCGGGCAGCCTCTCGCGAAGGCTGTTCCGGCCGGCTACCGGGGAACCGTCGTGGGGCTCATCCTCTTCGCTGTCGCCGGCAGCCTGGACCTGCTGTGGCACGAGCTCCTGGGCATCGAGGTCTCGCTGGATGCCCTGGTCAGCCCCACCCACCTGCTGCTGGGCTTCAGCCTCTTCCTCATCCTGGGCACCGGCGTCCGGAGCGCCCGGGCGACCAGCCCCTCCGGGAACGTGGCGTGGACCCCGGCGGCGCTGTTCGCCGTCGTACTGATGACCGGGCTGGGGGCGTTCTTCCTGATTTACGTCTCCGTCTTCGTTCGGCCGGGGCCAACGGCCCTCTTCACCCCGACACCGTTCGGCAGCCCCGGACGCAACCAGTCGGAGATGCCGGTGGTCATCACCCTGGCAAGTTACCTGCTGACCACGGCACTGATCATTGCTCCGTTCCTCTTCACGCTCTCCACGGCGAAGCGCCCTGCCCGCGGGGTCGTCACCATGCTGGTGGCCGCTGCAGCGTGGCTGCCCGTGGTGATGGTGGGCCTGCACCCCTTTGCGATCGCCGGAGCAGTGGGAGCCACGGTGGCCGCCGTCGTCGCTGACCTGCTCCTTGCCCGGGTGCCAGAACCCTGGCTTCGCCGGCGGCTGCCCGCGATCACCGCAGGAACCGCGGCGCTGCTGTGGACGGGCCAGCTCGTCGCCTTCGCGGTGACCGATGCCATCCGCTGGCCGGTTTCGCTGTGGCTGGGTGCTGTGGTGCTGAGCGCAGCGGAGGCCGCAGGCCTCGCCCTCCTCAGTTCCTGGAGTCCTGCTCGTTCCGCAACGGAGACTGCCGCACAAGGCAGTCCCGCCGCGGACGCACTGTGAGGGACTATTCAGGGATTGCGCCGACCTGCTGCATGAGCCTCAAGTTGTCCGTGGTTCCCCAGTGCTCGGCCACCTTGCCGTCCTCGACGCGAATTATGTCAGTGGTGCCAAATTCGACGCTCCTGCCCGTTGCTGCCATGCCGGCCATCTCGCCTCGATGCGTACCCGTGAGAATTACGTGGCAGGCCTCCATGTTTCCGCCGGCCACGGAAGCCTCGATGGTCTTAACCTTGATATCCGGGAACGCCGTCCGGATCGCGTCCACGAAGTACCGGACCCCATCCTTGCCCGGCGGTTGCCCTGGGAGAGCCTCTTCGTGATCGATGTAGTTGTCCGTCGCCAGCTCATCAATGAGATTGAGATTTCCGCCCTCGATTATCTCCCTGTAAAAACGTTCTATCAGTCCAGCCCCGTCAGCCATTTTCGTCTCCTCCATATCGTGAAACCGTTCAAAACTGCCCCCCGGGTGCACTTAGGTCCCGGGCAGCAGGCCCAACTGACCCATCAGGGCTGCCACGTCCGGATGGGCAGTGAACGTCGCGATCTTGCCGTCCTTCACGGTGGCAAAGTACGTGCCCGTTCCGGTTACTGCTCTGCCGGTCGCCGGGATCTCCCGGCCACCCATCATCAGCGGCCCGGTATTAGTTCCAGTGAACACAATTTCCGCAGCCACCTTGTCATCGCTCACCACCCTGTTGGTGGTCTTGGAACGCATGTCCGGAAACGCCGAAAACCAAGCTTCCATGTAGGACTGCACCTGGTCGCGGGAGCGGAAGGGCTCCGGAGCGGAAACATCGGAAAACGTAAAATCCTCGGCCAACAGGCTGGCAAATCCAGCCGCATCATGCTGGTCCCACGCGGCCATCCCGCGGTCATCAACCTGCTCAACATCAGCGATCGACATCACACATCTCCTCCTTGAAATGTCTTGATGCGCCTCATCGTAGGCCGTTCAATACGGGAGTCAATGGCCCGGCGAAACCCCTCGCAACGGCCTCATCGGCAGCCCGCCGGCATGGTCAGCACACCTGTTAACCTCCAATCCAACTCCCCGCACACAGGCGTCCACGTGGCTTCCATACTGTGGACGGGTCGGCGGCTCAGCGCCGGCCACCGTCTTCCAGGAGGAACCATCACCATGCGCACAGTCCTGACCGCAGCGGCCGCCGTCGCCCTCTTCACCTCGCTGGCGAGCCCCGCCGTCGCCGCCCCGAACGCCGACGCCGGCACGCCGTCGTCGAACGCTGCAGGCACCGCCGCCCCTATCAAGACCACGGAGCGCAACGGCTCCTTTGACCTGCAGGCCCACCGCGGGGGCCGCGGCGAGTGGACCGAGGAATCCCTGGCCGCGTTCGCCAACTCGCTAAAGCTGGGTGTGAGCACGCTGGAGCTGGACACCCACCTAACCGACGACGGCAAGGTGATCGTCTGGCACGACGACACCATCCAGGCGGACAAGTGCGCGGACACCGCGCCGGCCACCCCGGGCGATGCCGAGTTCCCGTATGTCGGCGACCGTGTGGCCGAGCTGTCGCTGGCCCAGATCAAGACGCTGAACTGCGGTTTCAAGCAGCTGGCCGGCTACCCGGAGCAGCAGGTGATCGAGGGCAACCGGATCGCCGAACTCAAGGACGTCTTCCAGCTGGTGCGCGACTACGGCGCCAAGAAGGTCCGCTTCAACGTAGAGACCAAGGTGGAGGACGGCAAGGCCGGCGGCGAAGGCTCGGTGGCGCTCACCAAGGCCGTGGTCACCGAGATCTACATGGCGGGCATGTCCGGCCGCACCACCGTGCAGTCGTTCGACTGGTCCACGCTGAACTACACCAAGAAGATCGCCCCGCAGCTTCCCCTCGTGGCCCTCTCCAGCGGCGACGCGTGGCTGCAGGTGGGCAAGCCCGGCGCCGCGCCCGAGCTCGGCGGCATCGACATCGACGACTACGACGGCTCCCTGGCCAAGGCAGCCAAGGCGCAGGGCTACGACGTCATCTCCCCCACGTTCCGCTCTGTCACCCCGCAGATGATCGCCGACGCGCACGAGTTCGGCCTGCCCGTCATCCCGTGGACCGTCAACACCACCGCGGACATGGCACGCCTCATGGACCTCGGCGTGGACGGCATCATCACCGACTACCCCACCCGCCTGCGTGCGCTCATGGACCAGCGCGGGCTGAAGCTGCCGAAGGCATACGCGCCTGTCGCATAGCTTTTACAGCCACAACGCACGACGGCGGGTCGTCCCCTTTCGGGGGCGGCCCGCCGACTTGTCTCCTCAACGCCGCCACATCAACGGCTGGGTGCGCTGAGGATCGCAGACCCCTCAGGCGTGGCATGATCGTCTCCGTGTCTATTGATGAGGAGGGGCAGGTGGCACTGACCAGCGCCATCGTGCGGCCCAGTGTTGAGGCGTGGGCGGCACTTCCGCGGCGAGCCCATGTCCGTCGGGAAGGTACTTTCGCGTGGCTTATCGGCGTGCTGACGACGGCCGGGGCCTTCATAGTGGACCGCGGGTGGGAAACCCTTGATGATCCTGCCTGGGCCGGCGCCTACCGCGCCATCGACATGTTCGGGATGGCGAGCATTCTCCTCGCCTTGAGTTTTTCTGTCGTCGGATTCCTGCTCCGCAGATACGCACTGGTGGCTGCACCCTTGGTGTTGCTGGCTGCTGCCATTCCGCACACCCTGGACGGCTATGCGTCAGCGGTCGTGTGGTGGCTGGGCGCTGCCGCAGCCGCCCTGTGGGCCGTCAGTGCGGCTGCTCGGCCGTGGCATCAGTTGCGTGCGGTCTGTCGTCTCGCGCAGGCTTCCCTCACGGGACGCACGACGGCGGTGGGCCCTAACGCCGTACGGGCAGGAAACCGGGCGCTTCGACGTGGCCTGCTGAGGCTTCCGCTGTTTCTGGCTGCGGCGTGCGGCGGCTGGGCACTGGCCTTCGGGGTGTTGCCCACGGAGCTTGGCCATACCTACGAGGAACTGGGGGAAGCGTCGTCGTCTAGCTTTTTTGCGGCGGCGGGAACCGCGGCGAGCATCGTCGCCATCGCCGAAGCGGTCAGTCAGGTGTGGCGGACGTACGCCTATGGCCGGGTGGGACGGAGCTTGGTCTGGGAAATACCCTCCGGCCGCGGCGTGGCGTCATGGTGGCCATACGCAAGAAACGATGCCGGGCAGGTGCCGATGGAGGCCGCTGAAGCGCCCGGCTGCAACTGTTTGGCGGAGTTCCGCCGGGCCTTCCCCGATGGGGAGAACGATCTCATGTGGAACGAAGGAGTGCCTGCCGCGGACTACTGCCCAATACATGGCCTCGACCGGATCAACGAGCTGACTCCCACGGAGTTCACCGCACTCGCTGAGGAAACCTGGCTGTGGGATGCAGGCTCCGATCTGCCGGAACCTGCAGACCCGGATGCCAGACGGTTGCTCCTGTACGGCCTTGCCGGGCACACCTTTGCCGGTATTCCCGTCCGGAAGCACGGCGGCCGCATCGACGCGGACTTCCCAGGAGTCACCCCTGTGCGTGAAGCCGATCCGGCAATCTTCGGCCCGTGGTGGGACAAACCACTACGCCCCGAGGCAGGGGCGCAGGACATCATCGATCTCCGACCAGCCGGCTATACCGGATCCGCATTCCGATACCGGCATGGCAGAGCATGGTTTGAGACCGCGCCGCCTTTCGCCGCCAGACCAGAACCCTGACATCCCGGCTTGGCCTGTCCAGGCCTTTGTGCCGTGGCCAGGCTCGGGCATCCGTTGGCGCGGCAGGCTGCCGAAGGCAGGGCAAGCTGACATACTGCTTTGTGAGCCTTGGGGGATCACTTGAAAATCGTGCTGTACGTCATCTGGGCGCTGTTCGTTGCCGGCGTCATTTACTCCGTCATCCACGCGGTCAGGAAGAACAGACAGCACGAGCAGATGGCAGCCGATTGGCCGCGCGTGCAGGCCACCGTGACCGGCAGCCGCGCCGGCTGGAGCGGCGGTACCGGCAACATGACGCCCAACCGGCGCTTCTGGCCCACGTACCAGTTCACCGACGAGCACGGTAGGCCGTTCGGAGGAGAATCCGAGATCTCGTTTGCGGAGCAGCCGGTACCCGGATCGCCGGTGGAGGTCGCCTACAACCCGGCCGACCCCAACGAGTCTTTCCATGTCTCCTCCCAGACAAGAACCGCGCTGGGCTGCCTGAGTCTGTTCTTCGCCGTCTTTGCCGTCGCCCTGTTCTGGTTCATCGGCGTCTTCCCGCTGGGCTGATCCGCCTTCCGCCACCCGTAAGCACAGCGAACTCGTGGAGCAACATCGTGAACAAAATCCTGGCGGCAGCAGCCGTAGTCGCACTGCGTAAGTTCAGGCGCCGACAGCATCTGGCTGGTGGCCTCCGAGGGAGAGCGCCCGTCCCGGCCGCTCTGCTGGCGTTCAGCCTGCTCCTGACCGGCTGCACCGTGACCAGCGGGCCGAGGACGTCCACAACGACGGCTACACTCGCCCCCGGCGCCTTCTCCATGCTCGATGACGCAGGCGTCGAGCAGATCAAGGCGAGCCGGACCGCCCGGCTGGACATGAGTTCTGGGACTCTGGAGAAAGCTGCCGTCAACGTGGGCGTCAGCGAAAATTTCGGGCCCGAGATCAACACCAAGGGTGCCGGTAAGATCGATCTCACGATCGTGGGTCCGGCCGGGGAGGTCACCGGAAAGACGGACAGGATCCGCTTCCTTTCGGGGGAAACACGGGCGGACTTCAGCGAGGTCACGTACTTCCTCACAGCGGGATCCAGGGAGGAGTTCTACGAGCTCATCCGTGACGGCGTGCAGCGCTACGGCATCGCCAAGGAATCCGCCGAAGGCTGGATCAGCTCCACTGAGAGCGACCCGGCCAGTAAGAGCGACTTTTCCATCACGTCGGGCTTCGCCACTGGCCTTGAGGTGAACTACGACCTCCGCTACAACGGGGCCAAGGGCGTCCAGGTCATCATCGTCCACGTCCACCCCGCCGCCTAACCGCGACGCAGCGGGAGGAGTGCCCGCGAGCTCCGTTAGGGATCCGGCGACCAGCCCAGGGGCGTCACCTATGCGGTTTCGACAGGCTCAACCAGCGGGGGTTTCGACAAGCTCAACCAGCGATGCCGGGGTCGAGCAGCTGGGCGAGGTGGCGTCCGGGCCGCTCGGTGTCCAGGTGCTTGACCTGCATGGCGCAGGAGAAGCCGTCCGTCAGCACCACGGACTCCCCGCTGGTCTCGCGCAGTGCCGGCGCCAGCGCCTGCTCGGCCACCAGCATGCTCACTTCGAAATGCTCCTTCTCGAAGCCGAAGTTGCCTGCCACGCCGCAGCACCCGGTGGCGTCCACCACGTCGGTGATGCCGACGGCGGTCAGCGCGGCGCGCTGTGTTCCGGCACCAAAAACCGAGTACTCGTGGCAGTGCGTCTGCAGCACCACCTGCTCCGGCAGCGGTTCGGACGGCGCCGGCGACCAGCCGGCCCGTGCCAGCTGGTCCACATGCGAAGCGAAGCTCCGCACCCGTGCCGCCACCCGTTTGGCCTGGTCCGTGTGGACCAACTCCGGCAGATCCTTGCGCAGCGCGGCCGCACAGCTGGGCTCCACCACCACAATGGGGCGGTCCGTGCCGTCGTCGAGCACTTCGGCGGCCTTGCCCAGCAGCTTCTTTGCGGTGTCGAGCTGGCCGGTGGAGATCCAGGTCAGACCACAGCACGCGTCGGCCGAGCACTCGGTCCGCTCCCCCGCGGCGGTAAGCACGCGGGCAGCTGCGCCTGCGACCTCGGGGCGGAAACCCCTGGTGAACGTGTCCACGAACAGCACCACGCCGTCGTCTGTATTGACTGCACCGGCACCGCCGGCACTCAGGCGAGTCCCGCCGTCGTGCCTCCTGCCGTTCCTGCCCGGCATCACCACGCCGGCCGCGGCAACCTGCTTGCGCCATTCGCTGCCGCCGGCGAACCGTGGCATGGAACGTTCGGTGGTCATCCCGCCCAGCGTGGCTGCCACCTTCGCCAGCGGCGTGGCCAGTACGGCGTTGACCAGCGGCGCCGTGCGGCCGGTGATCTTCAGCCAGCGAGGCAGCCAGCCCAGGGAGAAGTGCGAGATCGGACGCATCCGGCCCCGGTAGTAGTGGTCGAAGAATTCCGACTTGTAGCTGGCCATGTCCACGCCCGTGGGGCAGTCGCTGGAGCACGCCTTGCAGGACAGGCAGAGGTCCAGGACCTCGCGGACCTCCTCGGACTTCCAGCCCTCCTCCACGGTGCGCGCCCCGCGGACCATGTCCTGCAGCACCCGGGAACGGCCGCGGGTGGAGTCCTTCTCGTCGCGGGTGGCCCGGTAGCTGGGGCACATCACGCCGCCGGCGTCCGTGCGGCAGCGGCCCACGCCGATGCAACCCTGGACGGCGTGGACCCACGGGTCGATCCCGCTACCACCGGCGTGCGCCGGGTTGTCCGTCTCCGCAGCCGACCCGCCGCCGGAGTGCAGCGGCCGGAGGTCGAAGCTGGTACGCCACTCCCGCTCCGGCACGCCGTCCAGCGACAGGTTCTCATCCATCGGGTCCGGGTCCGTGAGTGACCCCGGGTTCAGGATGCCCGCCGGGTCCCACAGGCTGCGGTAGGCGGCAAACGCCTCCAGCATCCGCGGCGAATACATGAGCGGCAGCAGCTGCGACCGGGCCCGGCCGTCGCCGTGCTCGCCGGAGAGCGAGCCGCCGTGCCGCACCACCAGCCGCGCGGCGTCGGCCGAGAACCGACGGAACACGTCCCGGCCCTCCGCCGCGCGCAGGTCGTACGTGATGCGGATGTGCATGCAACCGGCGCCGAAGTGCCCGTACATGACGCCCTGCAGGCCGTAGCTGTCCAGCAGTCCGCGAAAGTCCGCCAGATAGTCGGCCAGGTTCTCCGGCGCGACGGCGGAATCCTCCCACCCGGGCCAGGACTCACCGCCTGTGGAAAGACGGGACGACAGCCCGGCGCCGTCCTCGCGCACGCGCCACAGCGATGCCCGCTGGGTTGGGTCGGGAACGGGCCGGCCCGCCACGAGGCGCCCGTTCTGCCGCAGCCGCTCGAGCAGCCTGTTGGCCTCGGCCGCGACTTCGGCGGGGTCGTCGCCGTCGAGGTCCACGTACAGCCAGGCCTTGCCCTCCGGCAGCCCCAGCACCGCGCCCTCGCCGCGGCGGAAGCGCATGGTGTCCACGATCGCCTCGTCAATGCCTTCCACAGCGGCCGGGGAGAATTCGAGGATGGTTTCGATGTCCCGCGCCGCGTCCACCACGTCCGCGTAGCCGAGGCACACCAGCAGGGCACTGGCCGGCTTGGGCACCAGCTTCATCCGGGCTCCGGTGACGATCACGCACGTGCCCTCGGAGCCCACCAGGGCACGGGCCACGTTGAAGCCCTTCTCCGGCAGCAGATTGTCCAGGTGGTAACCCGAGACCTGCCGCTGGATCCGGCCCAGCTCCACGCGGAAGTCGGCCATATTGTTGTGCGCCAGCTCCTGAAGCGAGTCGGTCAGGGCGGCGGCGCGCGTCGCCGCAACTTTGTCCGCCGCGTCCGTGGCGCGCAGGCCCGTGGCGGTGGCGGTGAGCCGGGCGCCGTCGGAAGTGACGACGTCGAGCTCCACCACGTGGTCCGATGTGCGGCCGTAGCGGACGGAGTGGTTCCCGCACGCGTCGTTGCCCAGCGAGCCGCCCACGGTGGCGCGGTTCTTCGACGACGGGTCCGGGGCGAAGGTGAACCGGTTGCCGGTGGCTTTCTCCACCTCGCGCGAAAGCACGGCGAGCACCACGCCGGGATCCACGGCCACGGTGCCCGCCGCCTCGTCGATCCCGTGGATCCGGTGCATGTGCCGGGAGAAGTCCAGCACCACGCCGGGCCCGATGGCGTTGCCCGCCATCGACGTTCCGCCGCCGCGGCTGATGAGCGGGGTCCCGGTCTCCCGGCACACCGCGAGCGCTGCCTCCACGTCCTCCACGGACCGCGGGAACACCACGGCCAGCGGCGGCACCCGGTAGTTGGAGGCGTCGTACGCGTACTCGGCCAGGCGGCGCGGCGAACTGTCGGCGCTGATCCCCGCTGCGGACAACCTTTCCAGCACCTTCTGCTGTGCGGCGTTATGCACCGTGCCGGACTCTTCAGCGGAAGGTACGACGGCGGCGACGTCCGTAGCGGCGGTAGCGTCAGTCTGCTTCATATTGGCCAGCGTAGTCCTCAGGTGTCTCCTTCAGCTGGCGCAGCCACGCCTTCAGCTGGCTGGCGTCCGGTGCCATCAGGACCCGCTGTTTGATGCCTTCCCTTAGCCCTGTGATGAACGGGCCCGGGTCGCCGGAGCCAGCCGCGTCCGAGGCATTCTCCGCTATCCATGGATCCTGGATGGTCTTCGGCGATTCAATCCCTGCGTGCACCAGCGCGCCCACCACTTCCACCCGGAACGGGTAGATGTGCCAGGCATCTCCGCTGCCTGGCACGGCTTCCGCCCGGCGCACAAGCGCCGCCAGCCTGCACAGCCGTTTGAGGACCAAGGGGCTTACCTGAAGGTAGGCGCTGATGTCACTCTGCCCCACTTCCTTCTGGTGCAGGTCACCGGGCTTTGCTAGGCCTGCTTCCCGGAGCTGCTTCTCATAGGGCGCGAATGCCTCCAGCTTCCAGAAGTCCTGCCGGGCCGTCACGCCCAGAAACTGAAGAAAGGCCGGGCTGGAACGGAGGTCCTTCAGCTCGGGATCCTGCCGCGCCCATACCTTGAGTCCCGGGATCGTAAAGGCATACCTCAGCTTCTCCGTGACTTCGGCTTCGCTAGCCAGTCCGCCCTTCCTGGCAATGCTGCAGGCGGCAGCGTAAGCCGCGCCGGGCGCGAGTGAGGCGCATGCCTCGTTGTACCAAGTGACGAAGTACGGGAGCGGGTGGCCAGTGGACGGGCTTGCTATTTTCTCCCAGGCTTTGGCGCCCGCGTCGGCTTCCGCGTCGGATGCTACGCCGCTGCCGGCTCCGAAAAGGTCGTGGTAAGCGAGTGCAGCATGCAGGCGCATGCCGTGAGCCAGTGGTCCGGGGACGCGAACGCGCCTGCCGGGCTCGAGCGAGTTCAGCAGATCATGGGCACGTGCCCGGGCTTGTGAACGTAGCGCCTTGAATTCGTCCGTCACGGGCAAGTTGAGAACTGCGCTCAGGAAGGTCATTTCAATCCGGTACAGCAGACACGTGTAGCCCGCCGCCGACTTGGTCTCGGCGTCCATGTCGTTTCTCATCGCTTTGGCCTTGTGGGACAGCCAATCCGCATACTTCTTGAATGTTTGTGAGTCAGTAGCGTGCCGGTACATTCGGTTTTGCAGCGCTATTTCTGCCAGCATGTTCTCCGGGTCCAAATCAATGGCCTTACCCAAGAGCGTCCTCCCAGGATCCCCTGCTGCCCATTCCTCCGTGGTCGCTATGTCATGCAAACCGAGACTCCGCCAGTCCGTCGCACCGCACAATCCCTCGAATCCGTGGTGCTTGCCTGCCAGCGTGACGAGCACGAAGGCGGCAGCCATTTTGTGCAGCTCCGACGCTGTTCCAGAGCCCGGTTTCGCCTGCGATCCCTTTCCGGCCGGCGCCGCTCCTCCCCCCGCCTTCCCCGGCAGGCCAAGTGCCGTCCGGTCTATGGTGGCCGCGGCCACCGCCCAACTGTTGCGCGTCATGGCAACCGTTATCGAATTCTCGTTGGCAGGCGAAACCACCACGTTCCACGGCGTGACACCAAATATTGAAGTCAGTATCTTTTGGGCCGCCGCCAGAACCTTGTTGCTGAGTGCGACGGTGAGGGCGCTGTCTCCCAGTGCCGACACATCTGTGCCCTGAGGGACCTCGATTCCGCGCGGAGGTGCGGCGCCAAGTTCGTCGAGGAGTGCGGCAACATAAGAGGCGTCAGCTTTGCTTGGCTCGTCGTCGTCGCCGCGAACCTCCAGCGAGATGCGAAGCCTGCTGCTGAGATAGAAGGCCAGGGACGCTGCACCGGCGAAAGGGACCAGGCACACGCCGGCGAGCGCCCAGAAGGTGCCTGCGTCTAAACTCTCTGCTTTCAGCGCCGCCAGCACGGAAACTATCCAATAGGAACCCCCGAATATCAGTCCCAGACCGGCAAATAGCAGCACTGCCCGCAGCACAGAAGTAACTTTGAAAAAAGGCATCTTCGGGACAAAGGCGAGAAGCCTCCCGATGAGCAGAAAGAAAACCACAAGGCCAAGCAACGCCAGCCCCGCACCTGACAACGGGGTAGCAACGTTCTTCACAAAGCGGTCCCAGTCATTGGCCGCCTGCTTCGCAGGGTTGGTCTCGGGTTTCTGGGGCTCGTCTGCCATCTGCTGGGCCTTCAGGATGGCGTTGAGCCGTTGTTCCTCGCACGCCGTGCTCATGGTCTGGGCCTGTTGAGGCACTGGCCCGCGAATCTTGTCGATAAGCGCCAGCGCATCCGCGGGTCTCTTGTTGCTCGTGAGCTCCTGGGCCTTTTTGCACGCGTCTTGAAGGGGCTGCGCTGGTGCGGCGATTGCGCCCGCCGTCTCACCTGCTGCGTCCGCCCGGCCCACGACGAACCCTGGTCCGGCAGGGACGAATAGCACGGCAAGTGACAGCAACATGCCTAGGAGTAAGGCCCTGGCTTTTCGCAGCCGGTGTCGATCGAGGAAGGTTTCTGATACTGCCACAGGTATCGAAGCAGCTGCATTCGAAAGTTCTCTGCTCATGGTTTTCGCCGACCTTAGGAGCCGTTGTGGCTAATTTTGCGCTCGTGACGGATAAAGGGAAAGAGCGGTTTTGGCAGGTTGAATGTGCCTGCTGACGGTCGATAAAGGCGATGGCCTGCGACTCCGACATGCAAAATGGCCCCGGCAGACTCAGAGGTCTGTCGGGGCCATTCGTCGTTAAGGTCAGGGCATCCACCCTGGCGGAGGCCGCTCAGAGGCGCTACTTCGCCGTAATCGTCCAGTCACCCTCGGACTTGATCTGCACGAAGCCGGGCGTCAGCTGGACCGTGCCGCTGTAGGTGCCATCCTCGTCGACCGGCAGTTCCGGAGCGTCGGCACCGAAGCCCTCCACCAGAAACTGACCTTCGCCCTTGTTGGTAATGGCAGCCTTGTCGGTGGGCGCGTCCCAGTAGATGACTTTGTCACCGTGCCCGCTTGCCTTGCCGGTGGCCGTGGGGACGGCGTCCACATCCTCCACCTTCAGGGTCCAGGCTGCGTCGGCGCTGATGGCGAACTCGGAGGTTGCGGAACCGGTGCTGGTGTCCACAAGGTGGGAGCCGGTGTAGCCGCCGACGGTGTTCACGAGCATGATTTCGGCCCCGTTCGTCTCCAGAACCGTGTTGCCCGAGCACGCCTTGCAGGTGAAGGTCACCAGCGCCGGTATCCCCTTCAGGTCCACAGTCTTGACGTCGTCGCCGGTTCCCGCGAAGGACTGCGCAATCAGACGGGGACGGTCATCGCCGGCAACAGCTTCCTCGGATGCCCCAGCCGACGCGGAAGGAGACGGAGCCGCGGACTCGTCCGTGAGAGGCGCAGCCGAGACGATCGGCGACGTGCCGGCGCTGTTGATGGCCAGTGCCGCGCCGGCCCCGATGACGGCACCCACGAGGCTGCCGCCCACCACAAGCACCGCGGAGACGGCAATCGCCACCACCCTGTGCTGCGCATAGCCAGCCAACGGCCGGCCGGCCTTGTCCCGCTGCTTCCCCGCCAGGATGAGGATCAGGTCAATGAGGGTCCAGAAGCCCAAGCCGCCGGCAGTCAGCAGCTTGGCAGTGCCTGTACCGATCTTGCCAAGGTAGAAGCGGTCCACGCCCAGGCCGCCGAGGAACAGCGACAGCAGCCAGGTGGTGACGAAGAACTTCTCCGGAGCCGCCCCGAACTGCGGAGCATACTGCTTGCCCGCGTACTGCCCCTGCCCAAACCCGCCGGGGCTCTGCTGGCCTTCAAAAAACCCCGGCGCACCATAGGTGGTGTAGTCGGGCGCCGGCGGAGGTGGAGGCGGGGTCTGGCCGGGCTGGCTCATGGCTGTCCTTTCGGGCTGGCGACGGCAGGGGTCACCGATTTGGGCGGGGTGATGGGTTTGCGGCGAGTACCGCGGGTGGCTGCTGAGCCGTTTGGCGGACCATCGGCTCGGCGGGAAGGGGAGGTTGCAGGTAGCGCTGGGGACTGTCCGGACTCTCAGCTTTTGAGGGCTGGCTGGTTCCGGACGTCGCATTGAGTCAGGACGGCGCAGTGAGTCACAGGGGTGAGTTCACCGGAAGTGACACGAGTGATCCCACTTGAGTGTTTTCACGGCTGATTTCACACGGCTTTATCGCTTGCACATGCGCTGATATCCCCCAGTTTGACGCTCCGGCGTCTCCGCCCCCTGAAGGGATATTACACGTGCCCGGACAGTCCAAACAGCACTGTCCACGCCGGTGCGGCCAACGTCACCAGTGCCTACTGCCTGATCTTCGCCACCGTCATCAAAAAGGCTGAATCTTCCTCTGCGTCCAGGCTGTGCAGCCCGTCCGGAATGATCAGCAAATCACCTGTTTTGCCCTGCCAGGATTCGCCGCCGGACCGCAGCCAAAGCGAGCCGCGGAGGACAAAAATGGTTGCCTCGCCGGGGTTCTGGTGCTCACTGAGACTCGTCCCCGCCTTGAGCGCCATGACCGTTTGGCGCATCACCTTCTCGTGCCCGCCGAACACGGTGTCGGCAGCCCGCCCGCTGCCGGCCGAAACTGCAGCCTCGAGCTGCTGCGTGGCCAGTGCGTCAATCGAAATCTTCTGCATGGGGCAACCGTACCCACCGGCGGGGCGCAGGGAAATGGGCAATCGCTCCAGGCCCGCCCAGGCCACCGTAAGAGTTCACGCCCCCAGGCGGTTCCCCGCCCCAGTCCGAAGCCCACGGCCCCTCTGACCGCTGACCCTCGAACCGATGAACTGCGACCGGCAGGGAGGTGCCGGCCGGAGCTGGGACCGACATGACGCCCGGCGAACCTGGGACTAGGGTAGATTCCACGGCTGAAGACACCCGGCCAATGGATCGCACCCACGGAGCTGCCACCATGACCGAGGCCCTCGCCGCCAGTGACACCCACGCCAGTGACACCAACGCCACCCCCACCGAAAACACCACCGATTACGACGCCGGCCTCCGCCAGCTCGCTGCCGGAACCTTCGGACTCCCCCACCTCCGCGAAGGCCAGCTCGCCGGGATGCGCGCGCTCGCCGCCGGCCGCGACGTCCTCGCCGTGATGCCCACCGGCTACGGAAAGTCGGCCATCTACCAGGTGGCCGCGCTGCACCTGCACCAAAACCGAGCCGGCCACAGCGGAAGCCCGGATGCCCCCGCAGGCGGTCCCGCCGTCGTCGTTTCCCCGCTGATCGCGCTGCAGGAGGACCAGCTGGACGGCCTGCTGGAGGACCTCGGCGGGGACGCCGCCGTCGCCATCAACTCGGGCCGCAGCGATTCCGAAGTGAACGGCGCCTGGGAAGCCGCCGAACGCGGCGACGCCGTCTTCCTCTTCCTCGCCCCCGAGCAGCTGGCCAAGACCGAAACCGTGGAGCGCCTCGCCGCCCTGAACGTCTCGCTGTTCGTGGTGGACGAGGCCCACTGCGTCTCGTCCTGGGGCCACGATTTCCGCCCCGACTACCTCCGACTCGGCGAGGTCCGTGGGCAGCTGGGCAACCCGCCCGTCGTCGGCCTCACCGCCACCGCCTCTCCCCCGGTCCGCGACGAAATCCAGCAGCGCCTGCGCATGAAGGACGCGCTGGTCCTGGTCCACGGCTTCGACCGGCCCAACATCCGGCTCGACGTGGTCCGCCACCTTGAGGACCGGGACAAGCGCCGCGCCGTGGTGGAGCAGGTGGCTGAACTCAAGGGTCCGGGCCTGCTCTACGCCGCCACCCGCAAGGACACCGAGGCGTACGCCGCTGAGCTCACCGAGCGCGGGCTGCGCGCAGAGGCCTACCACGCCGGGCGGAAACAGAGTGAGCGGGACCGCGCCCACGAGCAGTTCCTCGACGACGGGCTCGACCTCGTGGTGGCCACCACCGCGTTCGGCATGGGCATCGACAAGCCCAACGTCCGCTTCGTCATCCACGCCGACATCCCCGATTCCCTGGACAGCTACTACCAGGAGATCGGCCGCTCGGGGCGCGACGGCGAACCGGCCGCCGCCGTCCTGCACTACCGGCTCGAAGACTTGGGCCTGCGCAAATTCTTCGGCACGCACACTCCGGACGAGGAATCGCTCATGGCTGTTCTTGTTGTCCTGCGCGCCGCTGACGGACCGTTGAAGCAGAAAGTCCTTGCCGAGCAGACCGGCTTTTCCCCGCGGAAGCTCACCGGATTGCTGAACCAGCTGCAGGAGACGCGCGCCGTGAAGACCGGCAAGCGCGGCATCCGGCTGGAATCCGGCGCCAAGCTGCCCGCGGTGGTGGAGCGCGCCGTCGAACTCGCCGAAGCGCGCCAGCGCGTGGACCGCTCGCGCATCGAGATGATGCGCGGCTATGCCGAGACTGACTCCTGCCGGCGCCAGTTCCTGCTGGGCTACTTCGGCGAGGACCTCCCCGAGCCCTGCGGCAACTGCGACAACTGCGCCGACGGCTCCGCCTACGAGGAGGATTACGACGACGGCGCCGCGGCCGCCGCGGGCGGGGAACCGTTCCCGCTCCAGGCCTCTGTTGTTCACAAGGAGTGGGGGCCGGGCCTGGTGATGCGGCACGAGGAGGACGTGATCACCGTGCTGTTCGAGCAGGAAGGCTACAAGACGCTGTCCCGGCAGGCCGTCCAGGAGGGCAAGCTGCTGACAGTCGCGAAGTGACGGCCAGCCCCGCCGAATCAGGAAGGGGAAGGCCACTTACTCCCGGGACCGTCCGGTGCCAGAGTCGGAACATGACTGAACAGCCAGGCGGACTGGTTCTGACCTTGGAATGTACTCTCGATGCGCCCCGTGAGCGCATCTTCAGCCTGCTGACCGAACCGCCGGAACTGGTGAAATGGTGGGGGCCGCGCGGCTTCACGACGCCTGAAGCGGAAGTCAACCTCCGCGAGGGCGGCGCTTACCGCCTGTCGATGCAACCGCCGGACGGCGATCTGTTCCACCTGGCCGGCGAGTTTTTCGAGATCGACCCGCCGAATCGACTCGTCTATACGTTCCATTGGGAAGAACCCACTCCGGACGACCGTGAAACCGTCGTCACACTGTCCCTTGAGACCGCAGGTAACGCCACGCTTCTCACGCTCTCGCAGACTGGGTTCGCGACGGAGGAGCGCCTTACCCTGCACCGGGACGGCTGGACCGAGAGCTTCGATAAACTCCGGATGCTGGCCAGGGCCTAGGAAATCGACGACAGGGCGCGCCGTCACACGTTGACAGGGAGACGTGACCCGTGCCATATTTCTTGCATGAGCAACCTGTTGGACAGCTGGACAGTTGGACAAGACAAGGTGATCCGGGTCGGCGCCGCCGAAGCCGTGTTCACCTCCCTCCGAAACGCCATCGAAGGCGGCAAGATCCCCGTCGGCGCCAGGCTGGATTCCGAGGCATCCCTGGCACAGCAGTACGGCGTGAGCCGGTCCATGGTCCGTGAAGCACTTCGTTCGTGCAACGCACTCGGGCTGACGGCAACGTACACGGGAAAAGGCACGTTCGTCATCGCCGACCGCGTTGCCCAGGACCTCAAGCTCGGCAAGTATTCGGCACGTGACCTCGTGGAGGCGCGCCCTCACATCGAGGTGCCGGCCGCTGCCCTGGCTGCCGAACGCCGGACTCCCGAGGATGTGGAGGCACTGCGCGAAATCCTTGATGCGATGGCGGACGAGGACGACCTCCAGCACTGGGTGCTTCTGAACGCCGAGTTCCACGCCACCATAGCCCGGTGCAGCGGCAACGGCGTCTTTGCAGGCGTGTTGTCAGACATCCGCGAGGCCATGGCGGACCAGTCGAACACCCTCAACCTGGTAGCTGACCGGCGCAAGGCATCTGACGCCGAACACACGCGCATCTTCAATGCCATTGAGCGGGGATCCGCACAGGAAGCGTCCCGGGCAATGACAAGGCACCTCCACGGGGTGGAGTGCGCTCTGGTCAGCATCGTCCCCGGCGGCGAGAAATAACCATCGAGACGGCTGAATCCTTCTGCCTCCGCGTTGCCTCAACCACTGTTGTCTGGACCGCCTTGCTTGAACTACGTTCTTGATCCGCCCCGCCCGGACCACTTTGCCGGGCCACCTTGCCGGGACGCTGCTGCCTGAACAGCTGCTGACGGTGGCGCATGCCCGGCTACTCCATGATGCGGCGCACCGCTGTTCGGCGTCCTGGGCGGCGGCCATCACCCAGGCCCCACAGACCACTGATTTCCACCGCAGACCAATAACTTCCACCGCAGACCAATAACTTCTGTCCAATCCCGTCAATGAAGCCGTGAGGACCCATCATGACCATCACCAATACCGCTCCGGACGTCCGTTCCGAGCATGATCTCCTGGGCGACCGGGACGTTCCGGCCGCCGCGTACTGGGGTGTGCACACGCTCCGGGCCGTGGAGAACTTCCCCATCACCGGCCAGCCGCTGTCCACGAACATG